>JACREW010000021.1 GCA_016212685.1 Nitrospirota bacterium | reverse complement strand
GTCTTACAGAAAAAGCACAGTACAGAAATCAAGAAAAACGGCTAAATGATAAGAGTCGTCCTTGACGCCAACCAGTTTGTCAGCGCCCTGCTGAAACCATGGTCAAATCCTGCAAAAATAATCTCATTGATTCACGATAATAAAATTACGCTTCTGTTATCTGATGATATTATCTCAGAAATAGCCGGCGTGCTTTTATATCCCAAAATAATGAAAAGGCATGGGCAAAGTGTCGAATATATAAAATCATTTATTGAAAAGATGAGGTCTGCGGCAATTATCACTAAAGGGAAACTTAAAATTGACGCTGTAAAAAATGATCCAAGCGACAACAAGTATCTATCATGCGCTCTTGAAGGCAGGGCCGATTTTATTATTTCAGGAGACCGCCATCTCAAGGACCTAAAATCATATAAGAATATAACGATAGTCGATCCGGGAACTTTTCTTGCAACGATTAAAGTAAAGGGGTAACGGAGATAGGCTTTCGTATGGAAGATAAATGATGATGAAGAATAAATATATAGCTTGGCAACCCTCCGGCGTTTTTTCAAGCCATTATCTCTTGGAGCGCCTGCTGCAAGCGGAGATTGAGATTGTGTAGGAAAGCCGTTGTATATGAAGAACCCTATTTTGTAAATTAAGAAAGGATAGGAAGTTATGTATGATATGGGTATGCACCGACATTAACAATCCTTTGAAAAGAGTTTTCAGTGCTGTGCTGAAGTGAAAAGACAAGCCTATAATATTGGAGATATTATGCGCTTAACTGATAAAATAGGGGTCAATAAATTTGAGGGATAACGACAATTCATGATAACCGGTAAACGCATAGGGGTTCTTGCAGGCGGGACATCCGCCGAACGCGAAGTGTCGCTTAAGAGCGGCGGAGCGATACATAATGCCCTGCTCGGTCTCGGGTATGACGCGGTCTTTATCGATGCGTCTGAGAATCTCTGCGAGGATTTGAAAAGGGAAAAAGTCAGGATCGCCTTTATAGCCCTACACGGGGGACATGGAGAAAACGGGGCGATACAAGGCCTGCTTGAGGTCATGGGAATACCCTATACAGGCTCCGGTGTCATGGCGTCAGCCGTGGCTATGGACAAGGAGGCGTCAAAGAAGATATTCCTTTATCATAATATTCCCATAGCTCCGTTTGCGGTGGTAGAAAGAGATAATCTCAAATTTCAAATTTCAAATTTCAAATCCCAAATTGAGATGCCGTGGGTAGTAAAGCCAGTTGCCGAGGGATCGAGCATCGGCGTGAGTATAGTGAAGAAGGAGACAGAGCTTGATAATGCGCTGAAAGATGCTTTTAAATACGGAGAAAAAATAATTGTCGAAAAATACATCAAAGGAAAAGAGATACAGATAGGAATACTCGGGCAGCAGGCGCTCGGCGGGGTTGAAGTGCGGCCTTCAAAGGAATTTTACAGTTATGAGGCCAAATATACTGCGGGACTCACCCAATACATATTGCCGCCTGAAATTGACGGCGCTGCCTACGAAATGCTCAAGGACACCGCATTGAAGGCGCATAACGCCCTCGGATGCAAAGGAGCTACGAGGGTCGATTTCATACTGAGCGGATCCGACGAGCCGTACATACTTGAGGTGAACACTATTCCGGGCATGACGGAGACGAGCCTTTTGCCGAAAATAGCAGGGCTCGCGGGGATGGAATTCCCGCAATTGATAGAAGAAATACTAAGGCAGGCGCTGCCGGCATGAACAGGAGAAACCTCAGGACATTGCAGAGGAAAAAGGAGAGCAAAAAAATAAAGTTCATCGTATTTATGGCAATTCTTTTTATCCTTTCGGGCGTCGGGATGTATTTTTTCATTACGCATTCCTTTTCGGTTAAAGAGATAGTGTTTATCGGCAACCGCCATCTCAAGAATGACGAATTGAGGTCACTGATTAAAGTGTATAAGGAAGACGAACTCTTCGGGGTTTCCGGGAGAGAGCTTTACGGCAGGCTCAAGAGGTCTCCGTGGGTAAGGGATGCTGTTATCCGCAAGGAGTTGTCGGGTAAGATAGTTGTGAACGTTACCGAGGCGGAACCTATCGCGATTTTCAACATGGCGGGAAGGCCGTATCTCATAGACAGGGATGGAAACATCCTCGAGCCTTTGAAGGAAGGCACGGTGCTGTTTTTACCGGTAATAAAAGACATAGACCATAACAGGAATAGAGAAGCCTACGCTGAGGCGGTAAAATTCGTGAATGTCCTTAATAGGCGGACTTTGTCTTACGGTGGCAGTATCGAGATAACCGGGCAGAGGCCGGAGGATATAACTCTGAAGCTGGGCAGCATAGCCATAAAGATAGGCGCCGGCGATTTTGAGAAGAAGATCGAGAGGCTGGAGTTCGCAAAGGACGAGATAGAAAAAAGGAATATTGCCGTAGAGCATATAGACCTGAGGTTTGCCGATAAGATAATAGTAAAACCTGCCGGTCGTTCGGAAGAGGTTGAAGAAAGTGGCGGAGAAAAGAAAACGAAATAATAATATCATTATCGGCCTCGATGTGGGCACGACCAAAATATGCGCCATTGCGGGAGAGATAACGGATGACGGCATGGATATTTTGTCCGTCAGTTCGCATCCGTCCACCGGTCTGAGAAAAGGCGTTGTTATAGATATGGAGGCTACGGCCAATTCCATAAAAAAGGCCGTTGCCGATGTGGAAGATCATTTAGGCATGGTTATAAAAGAGGTGCTTGTGGGCATTGCCGGAAGCCATATAAAGAGTTTCAATAGTTACGGGGCGGTCGGCATAAAAGGCAAAGAGGTAACCGCCGAGGACGTAGAAAGAGCCATTGACGCGGCAAGCGCGGTGTATGTGCCTCTCGACAGGGAAATGCTTCATGTCCTTCCCACGGATTTTATCCTCGACGGGCAGGAAGGGATAAAAGACCCTGTGGGAATGGCGGGCGTCAGGCTGGAAGTAAAGGTCTATATAGTTACCGGCGCCGTGGCATCGGTGCAGAATCTTTTGAAGTGCTGCGAAAGGGCGGGGCTTGAGGTCGCCGATATAGTCCTCCAGCCGCTCGCATCAGCGGGCGCCGTATTGACGGACGATGAGCGCGACATGGGGATCGCCCTCGTTGATATCGGCGGAGGCACTACGGACATCGCCGTATATAAAGAGGGATGGCTCAGGCATACGTCGGTGCTCGGCATAGGAGGCAATCATTTCACGAACGACATATCCGTCGGACTGAGGCTGCCGTTTCATGAGGCCGAAAGGGTGAAGAAAAAATACGGCTCCATAATTCCTGAAAGCGGCAATCCTGCGGAGGTGGACGTAGTTGCCCTTGACGGGCAGGTAAGGGGCATCCCCAAAAAATATATCGCCGAGA
Organism: Nitrospirota bacterium; assembly: GCA_016212685.1. Lineage (GTDB taxonomy): Bacteria > Nitrospirota > Thermodesulfovibrionia > Thermodesulfovibrionales > Dissulfurispiraceae > GWB2-47-37. The sequence goes on along the minus strand of JACREW010000021.1, from coordinate 4,965 downwards.
TACTCCAGCCGAGATGCGAAGAACTCCTCGAACTCGTTAAACAGGAAATCGACGGTTTGCAAAATAACGGTTTTATTATATCCGGTCTCGTATTGACCGGAGGGTCTTCTCTCCTTGCGGGATTTGACAGGATGGCCGAGGCTATGCTGTCTATGCCCGTGAGAATAGGGTATCCTTATTTGTCCGCGAAGAATTTCAATAACGGCTCCGGCGCTCGGACAATGAACGGCAATGCAACGGGCGAATCGAAAGGCGAATTCAACAACCCTATGTACGCCACGGGCGTTGGGCTCGTTTTATACGGCATCGAGGCGATGATGCCTTCGGAGCGGAGCGGTTTTTCTTCGGATATATTCAACAGGATCATTGCCAAAATGGCCGGATGGTTTAAAAATATATTAGGTAAAAAATAGGAGGCTTCTATGTTTGAACTGGAGGACATCGGAAGGCCGGTTGCGAAAATAAAGGTGGTCGGAGTCGGGGGCGGGGGCAGCAATGCCGTCAACAGCATGTTAGCCGCCAATATCTACGGCGTTGAATTTATAACCGTCAATACGGATGCCCAGCACCTCGAAGCATCGCTGGCTCCGGTAAAGGTAAAGATAGGCGCCGGCCTCACAAAAGGCCTCGGCGCGGGCTCGAATCCCGTTATAGGCAGGCAGGCCGCAATCGACGACAAAGATACCCTCGCGGGATGCATAGAGGGCGCAGACATGATATTCATCACCGCAGGCATGGGCGGCGGAACAGGAACCGGCGCGTCTCCGGTGGTTGCAAGCCTTGCGCGGGAGATGGGCATTTTAGCCGTAGGAGTGGTTACAAAGCCGTTTTATTATGAAGGCAGGAAGAGGGCCATTAACGCGGAAGACGGCATAAGGGAACTCAAGAAATATGTCGATACTTTAATAATAATTCCCAATGACAGGATTCATCTTGTAGTTGAAAAGGGAACCCCTCTTCTTAAGTCTTTTTCCATAGCCAACGACGTATTGCGGCAGGCGATACAGGGTATTTCCGACCTGATACTTATTCCGGGCCTTATAAATTTAGATTTCGCTGACGTGAAGTCCATTATGGAAAATGCGGGAAGGGCGGTTATTGGAGTAGGGAACGGCAAGGGCGATGGAGGGGCGTTCGAAGCGGCAAAAAGGGCTATATCGAATCCGCTTCTCGAGGAGTCGTCCATCGAAGGCGCAAAGGGCATTCTAATAAATTTAACCGGCGGCTTGAACATGTCTATAGATGCGGTTCAGGAGGCGGCATCCCTTATTTACGACTCCGCCGATGACGAGGCGAATATAATTCTCGGCGCGGTTATAAATCCGGATATGGAAGACGACGTTAGGGTGACGGTTATAGCCACCGGCCTCGAGGACAGGGTGGTGAAGGCCGAACTGCCTCAGGTCAAGAAATGGACCCCTGATAAAAAACCTATAAGCCTTAAGGGATCCGACAGGATACTGTCTAAAAATATCGGCATGCCGCGGAGCGAACAAAAGCCCATCGAACGAATCATTTATAAAGAGGCAGTAAAAGAGCCGGAGAAAACAGCGGACAATATCAGGAGCGCGGAGCCGGAACAAAATTTGTTGGAAATGCTTGCCAAAGAGAATGAAGATCAGAAGCCGGTCTTGAACGAATCCATTCTCCCTCAGGAAGACATTTACGATATACCGACGTTTTTGAGGAAGAAGACAGGGGATTGAAAAAGTGTGAACCGCAGGCTTATCGAAAAAGTTGACGCACTCCTCTCAAAGGAAAAAGGCGCTGTATCCAAAGACCCGGGCGGAAAGATAAATATCTGCCTTGTCTATCCCAACACCTACCATGTCGGCATGTCGAACCTTGGATTTCAGGGGATTTACGGGCTTCTTAATAAAAGAGACGATGTCGTATGCGAAAGGGCATTCCTGCCCGATGAAAGAGATATTGATGAATATATAAGGACAGAGACCCCTATTTTTTCTTATGAATCCAAAAAACCGTTGAATAAATTCGACATCGTTGCTTTCTCCATCTCTTTTGAAAACGATTATCCGAATATTTTAAAGATACTCGATATATCAAAAATCCCTTTCAGCGCACCGGAAAGAAATGAATACCATCCGTTGCTTATTGCAGGCGGAGTCTGCTGTTTTTTCAATCCCGAACCTATAGCTCCGGTATTCGATATGATTTTTGTAGGCGAGGCAGAAGAGTCGCTGAACGAATTTTTGGATATTTACACGAAGGCTAAGGATAAGTTTGAGGTCGAGAAAGAAGCTATGCATATAGAAGGCATTTATGTTCCCGAATTTTATAAGATCGATTATAACAATGATGGAACCATAGCTGAAAGGATTCCTCTGAACAATGCTCCGAAAAAGATAAAGAGGAGATATTTAAAAGATTTGTCCCTTTCTCCTGTTACAACCGCCGTTATCACGCCGGAGGCGGAATTTTCCGATATGTATCTTATCGAGGCGATGAGGGGATGCCCGTGGAATTGCAGGTTTTGCCTTGTGGGGCATATTTACAGCCCGACGAGGAAAAAAGAGCTCGAAACCATTAAGGCAGAAATTGAAAAGGCAAAGAAGCTTCAAATCCCCCCTACACCCCCCTTTACTAAAGGGGGGGAGGGGGGATTAAGAATAGGATTAATAGGGCCTTCCCTCACGGATTATGCACACATCAAAGATGTTCTTTGCATAGAAGGAGTCGATTTTTCGATAACGTCCCTCCGCGCGAGCGCAAAGAGCGCTGAACTTGTCGAACTGCTGAAAGAGCATAAGAGCGTCTCGATAGCCCCTGAGGCAGGAACGGAGAGGATGAGGAAGGTAGTCAATAAAAAGATTACGGAAGATGATATTCTCGATACAGTTGAACTTATATTTAATGCCGGGATAGAGAACCTGAGGCTTTATTTTATGATAGGCCTTCCGACAGAGACGCATGAGGATATAGAAGGGATTATCGAGCTTGTGAAAAAGGCGAGAAAAAATTCCAATAAGGGCAATATAATCTTGAGCATAAGCACATTTGTCCCTAAACCCTTCACTCCTTTTCAATGGCATCCTATGGAGTCCCTCGATTTCGTGAAGGAAAAATTGAAGTTCATAAAAAAGGCGTTGAGGGATGAAAAAGGCGTTAAGGTCTTTCACGATGTGCCCAGATACGCGCATATGCAGGGGATGTTTTCAATTGGCGACAGGAGGATATTCAGCGTTCTCAAAGAGATGGTTAAAACCGACGACTACAGAGCGGCGTGTTCAAAGGCAGGAGTGGATATGGGTTTTTACATATTCAGGAAAAGGGATTTTGATGAGACCCTGCCGTGGGATTTTATAGATGCCGGCATTTCAAAAGAAAAACTGCGGGATGAGTATATGAATGCGTTATCTGATTGAGAGTTAAGACGTTGAGCGCGCTCAGGTCTTCTGTTCGGTATACTCCCCGGACTCGATAAGGATGGAGTTTCGCAACGGGTGAATGTGGAAGTAGAGCCATGCTTCAATCGTCTTGCCGTCTTCAAGTTTTACCGAAACGAGTTCCCTTTTATTGATGCGTGGGTGACCCTTAAGGCGGTCGACCATAGTCAGCATATCTTCGGTCATAGAGTAGACATCGCCTTTTATCTTCGATACAGGGCGTTTGGTGATTAGAGGTTTTTTGTCGACCATAAAGAGGGCGTAGTCCTGCGTTGTTTCGGCGCACCCGATAAAATCAGCTCCCGATAAGAGTTTGTTGTTGCTGCATCCCCGCCTGAGTGTGCCGTGAATAAAAAGGTTATGCATATTATTCTCCTTAATGATTAATTACAGTTAAGGCTCTATCTCAAATATGAAATCTATCTCTATCGGCGAGTTTAGAGGAAGCACAGAAACTCCTACTGCCGCCCTTGCATGTCTGCCTGCTTCACCGAATATCTCGAAAATTAAATCTGATGCGGCATTTAAGACCTTCGGCTGTTCTGTAAAATCAGCAGCCGAAGCCACATAGCCGATCAACTTCACGCACCATATGATTTTATCGAGAGCGCCTAAGTGTGATTTGATCACCGAAAGCGCGTTTATAACGCACTGCCGGGCGCATTCCTGAGCTTCTTCGATTGATACCGATTCTCCGAGCTTGCCTGTCTTAAGGAGTGTTCCCTCTTTTAATGGAAGCATTCCGCTCAGAAAAAGCAGATTGCCTGCCTGCACACAGGGAACATAAGAGCCGAGGGGCTTAGGAGCTTCGGCGAGAGTAATGGCTAATTCTTTGAGTTTATCTTCTATGCTCATGGCGTGGATGTTGCTATGCCGCGGCCCCTGCCAGACTGACTTCTTCGATAGAGGAGTGGTTTCTCCATTTCTTTACATATACATAAACTACCGGCTGATCCGCTTCTCGATTTCTCAATGAAGTATCTTCATGCCATTTATTAAAGTCGTTTTCTCCCTCAATCTGAAATATAATCATGGTATTAGCGGGTATTTTATCGGCAAACCCTTCATTTTCCATAAGGTATTTATGAAATTCTGTTGAAATCATTGCCAAGAAATTAGTGTGATTACTCATCGTTTACTCCGTCTCGCTATTTTAACACAACTGCCGGGATTTTCCATTTTTAGCGGGCTATTGTAAAGGAATTATGTGGGACTTACTAAGAAATACATTTGTAATGCCACATTATTTGTCATTCCCGCGAAGGCGGGATATCCAGCCCTTCGACAAGCGTTCGACTGAGGCTTCGACAGGCTCAGCCTGACATTGCTCACGCCGAAGGCTCAGGGTGTCATGGTGAGCCTGTCGAACCATGGATTCCGGGTCAAGCCCGGAATGACGGTTATGAGGCTTGGTTAACTTACTAAACTATTCACAAACTAAGCCTCATTAGTGTATAATATGAGGAATGAAATGCAAGAAGATATTTGATGCCCGAAGGTTGCCGAGAAAAGCGAAAGAGCAGTTGCGAATTGCAGCGGTCAGGCGTGTGAATGCCGG
>JACREW010000290.1 GCA_016212685.1 Nitrospirota bacterium | reverse complement strand
AGGAAAGGACACCATCATATTCAATTCCGGAGATGGGCATGATACCGTAAAGGCAGGCGATAGGGACAGGGATGAATGCGGATGGGACGCTGACAACGACATAGTGAAATTCGATGTAAACCCTCTCGACCTCATCTTCTCACGCTCAGGCGATAACCTTGAAGTAATGATCAACGGAGGCACGGACAGCATTACCATAGAAGATTGGAACTGGAGGGACGAAAGCAACAGGAGCAGGCGGGATAGAAGAGACGATAAGGAATATCTTCTAGATGAATTCAGGACATCCAATGGAAAGCATCTCGATGACAGAAAGGTCGAACAGCTTATACAGGCAATGGCCACATTCGGCTCGGACAACGGCATGAGTTGGAGCGACGCGATACAGCAAAAGCCGCAGGAGGTGCAAACGGTATTAGCTCAATATTGGGAGAAGCAATAAAGATAGGCAAAGGGCAAAGGGTTAATGGCTAAAGGCAAATGGCGAAACACCAACTTTCCCCCCTTTATTAAAGGGGGGTGAGGGGGGATTACTAAAAAAGAGGGGAATTGAAGATGAGTGGTGGTTGAATTTATACACCTGATCATGGTAGTATTTTTTCATACCAATTGAAGGAGAGTATTATTATGGCAACGGCAGTGAAGAAGACAATATCCCTTCCTCCTGAACTCGCAAGGGACGCCGAGAACATGGCATCAGAGGAAGGCAAGACATTGAGCGCGGTCGTTCAGGATGCGCTGAGGCTTGTTAAAAAGACAAGGCTGAGAAGCGAATTCGTTCAAATGCATGGCTACTGGAGCAAAAAGGCAAAGGAAAAAGGGATTCTTACTGAGAAGGACCTCCAGAGATACCTTAAAAAGTGAGAGTTGTATTTGATACGAATATATTTATCTCTGCCCTTGTAATACCGGGCAGTCAGGCCGAAGCCGCCGTCCTTAAGATACTTGAGGGCACTGACACATTAATAATCTCGCGTGAAATCATAAACGAGTTATTGTCGGTTCTTGCCACTAAGTTCAGCCGTGATATAGATGAGTTAGCCCGTGTGGCTGTTAATCTTGCCGACCTTTCCGAGATGGTTTATCCGGCTGAAAAAATAAATATTCTGAGGGATGCTCCTGATAACCGCATCCTTGAATGCGCTTTGAGCGGGGATGCCGATGTTATTGTGACGGGCGATAAAGAGATGCTGAAACTAAAAGAGTATAAAGGGATAAAGATAATAACGCTGAGAGAATATGTGATAGGCAATGGGCAATAGGCAATAGGTAAAAGCAAAGAACAAGAGAGAAAATACGGGTTTTAATTTTTTCCTATAGCCCATAGCCTATGGCCTATTGCCTACCATCGATTATGAATAAAACAACAGAAGAAGATATAAACGCTGATGACCGGAAGCCGAAGCTCGACACGGGCTTGGCTTGCCTTGTGATGATCGCCAAGTATCACGGCACGGCTGCGGAGCCGGAGCAAATAAAGCACACCTTTGCCGTTGGAAATGACGGCATGAATGAAACGGATATTGTGCGTGCGGCGCGGGAACTCGGGTTTAAAGCAAAGGCCGCGAGTGTGGAATACGAAAGGCTCCAAAAACTGCCTGTGCCTTTTATCGCTGAAGTAACAACAGGCAATGGGCAAGAGGCTATAGGCAATAGGGAATTTGTAATTATCGCAAAGATAGAAGGCGAGCAGCTCTTAATGCTCCATCCTGCAGAGAACAAACCCAAAATTTTGAAGAGGGAAGATTTTACAGCGCAATGGCATGGGCGCATTATTCTTTTATCTCATCGCGGCCTGAGCTTTCTGAAATCCGAGGAGTTTTTCGGCCTAAAGTGGTTCATCCCCGCAATATGGAAGTATAGAAAACCCCTATCGGAAGTATTGATAGCTTCGTTAGTGCTTCAGATATTCGGACTCGTTACGCCTATATTCACGCAGGTGATAATCGACAAAGTCCTTGTGCACAGGGGATTGACCACGCTCGACGTGCTTGCAATTGGATTATTGGCAATAGCCTTATTCGAGGCGGTCTTGAGCATAACGAGGACATACGTCTTTACCCACACTACAAGTAAGATAGACGTTACGCTCGGCACGAAGCTGTTCAAGCACCTGTTAGCGCTGCCCCTCAGATATTTCGAGGTGCGAAGGGTAGGAGATACGGTAGCGAGGGTAAGGGAACTTGAGAACATAAGACACTTCCTTACGGGAGCGCCGCTTACATCCGTGCTCGATGTAATGTTCATGGTCATATTCATAGCGGTAATGTTCTTTTACAGCGCGACACTGACTCTCGTCGCACTGGCCGCGCTGCCCTTTTTCGCGGGACTTTCCGCCCTTGTAACGCCCATGCTCAGGCACAGGCTCGATGAGAGATTCAACAGGGGAGCGGATGCACAATCATATCTTGTGGAGGCTGTTACAGGAATGCAGACCGTAAAATCTTTTGCGCTCGAACCCGAGTTGCAGAAGAAATGGGAAGGGCTTTTGTCGGGCTACATCAGATCGAGCTTTAAGACGTATCAGTTGTCCGGGATTGCCGGGGCATTAGGACAATTCATAAACAGGGCGTCTTATTTAGTCATTTTATGGGTAGGAGCGCATTTAGTGATAGACGGTAGTTTAAGCGTAGGCCAATTGATAGCCTTTCAGATGCTTTCGGCAAGGGTGATAGAGCCGGTGCTCAGGCTTGTGCAGATGTGGCAGGAATTTCAGCAGACAGGGCTTTCGATAAAGAGGCTCGGAGATATATTCAACACAAAACCGGAGCCTGCTATGAATCCTACGAAGGCAAGACTCCCCGCGATAAAAGGAAACGTGCGGCTCGAAGGCGTGCGTTTCAGGTACAGGGTGGACGGTTCGGAGATATTGAGGAATATGTCCTTCGATATAGAGCCGGGCATGACCGTAGGCATCATGGGAAGAAGCGGTTCGGGAAAAAGCACGGTTGCAAAGCTTATCCAAAGGCTTTACATTCCCGAATCCGGAAGAATACTCATAGACGGCATAGACATATCGCTCGCGGATCCAGCGTGGCTCAGAAGGCAGATAGGGGTCGTGCTTCAGGAGAATTTTCTTTTCAACGGAAGCGTGAGGGACAATATAGCGATACATTATCCGTCCGCTTCGATGGCGGATATTATCAGGGTAGCGCAATTGGCAGGGGCGCATGACTTTATACTCGAACTACCCGAAGGATACGACACCATGGTCGGGGAGAAAGGCGCAGCGCTCTCAGGAGGGCAGAGGCAGAGAGTAGCGATAGCGAGGGCGCTTCTCATGAGTCCGAGGCTTCTGATATTCGACGAGGCGACATCCGCGCTGGATTACGAATCGGAGAGCATTATACAGAGGAACATGAAAAAGATGTGTCACGGCAGGACAGTGATCATCATAGCCCACAGGCTTTCTACGTTGAGGAATGCGGATAAGATAATGGTGATAGACAAAGGGGAGTTGATAGAATCGGGCAGCCATGAGGAATTGATGGATAAGAATGGGTTGTATCAGTATATGTATAACAAACAGGCTAACGGCTAAAGGCAAACGGCAATGCGAGGCAAGACACAGTATTTCCGCTCATTCTCAAAAGGCATCCAGCCTCTCTCCGAGGCGCCGGCCCGCTCCGCTGTCCATTGCTACGCTTGGGCCGCCGAAGCCGCTCCAATACAATGTCTCGCCTCGAGATTATTTAGACTTTTTAGGATGGTCTTCCCGGTAGGAAATGATAAAAACAATAAGAGCAATAACCAATATTCCTGCAAGAATTACATACAATCCTTCCGACATTTATTTCTCCTCCTTTTTTTTTGGAATTGCATAAAACCCTATTATAAAAACAATAATAGCAATGATAAAAAGAGCAAACCCGGTTTTAATGGAAAACTTTTCAGTCAATACTCCGCCGATAAGTCCGACAGTGAGCAAATACTTGGTAACATCCATGAGCATTTTACCTGCTTCTTTTCTTCTGTCTTCGTGCTTCATGATTCCAATTATATCATAAAAAGAGAGGCGATAGGCGAATGATTAAACGAGTGAAAGATTATTTCAAGGGCGACAATCTCGAACACGAGTTCCTGCCTCCCGCGCTGGAGATAGAGGAGACGCCGCCTTCCCCGGCTCGAAGGGTGTTGATATGGGCGATATTTGCGATGGTTATTTTGACTTTTTTGTGGTCGTATTTCGGCAAGGTAGACGAGGTCGCTGTGGCGCGCGGAAAGGTCATTCCCGACGGAAGGGTGAAGGTTATTCAACCTATGGAGACTGGAGTTATAAGGGCTATTCATGTGGAAGAAGGGCAGCGTGTAAAAGAGGGGCAGATGCTTATAGAGCTCGATCCTACAATAAAGCAGGCCGATGCGTTGAGCGCTGCGAAGGCGTTGTCCATTTATACGACGGACAGAGAGAGGCTTATTCAGGAACTTAACGGCAACACGACAAAGGCAAAGGGCGAAGGGCAAATGGCGAAAGGTGAAAATCAAAAAATCGGAAACCATACGCCTTTAGCCGTTAGCCTTTCGCCGATACAGAAACAGCTTAAGGAGGCGAGGGAATCCGAATATAAGGCGAAGGAAGACGCCTTAAGGCTTGTAACGGCGCAGAGAGAAAACGCCTTGCATGCGGCGGGGGCGATTTTGATAAAGCTGGAAAAGACATTCGCGATACTCAAAGAACAGGAAACGGCATACAATGACCTTTACAAGCATGAATACATCTCGAAGATGGATATGCTCAACAAACAGATGGAATTTCATTCGGCGGAGCAGGAGCATGAAGCGCAAAAGAAACTGGTAAGTCAGGCTAAAGACAGCCTCGAAGAAGCGAAGAAAAATTTAGACGCCCTTAAAAAGGAAAGGGAGAAAGGCATACTCACCGATATAGTGGACAGGGAAAAGAGCATCAGCGCCATTGAGGGAGAGGCAATAAAGGCAAAGAAGAAATACGAACTCGAAAGGCTTTGCTCTCCTGTTGACGGCACTGTTCACGGCCTTGCTTCATACACCGTAGGAGGAGTGGTAACGCCTGCCCAGCCCCTTGTAACAGTAGTGCCGGAAGGGACGCCCCTTATAATAGAGGCAATGGCTCTGAACAAGGACATAGGATTTTTAAAAGTCGGGCAGGAGGCGGAGGTAAAGCTCGATACATTTCCGTTTCAGAAGTACGGCACTGTTAAAGGTAAGGTAATAGCCATAAGCCCGGACGCCTTCGAGGATGAAAAATTAGGGCCTGTTTATAAGATAAAGGTCACGATGGAGAAATTTAAAATCTATGCGGACGACAGGTATATACCCGTGGCGCCCGGTCATTCTCGGACGGCATCCAGCCGTCCTCCGAGGCGCCAGCCCGCTCCGCTGTCCATTGCTCCGCTTGGGCTGCCGAAGCCGCTCCAATACCATATCCTGCTTGCATTATCATGATTCTTTCCTATCGCCTATTGCCTATTGCCTGTCTTAACACTTTCAGCAATTTATCTATATCTTCTTCCGTATGAGCGGCAGTTACGGCAAGTCGTATTCTCGGCAGCTTCACTGTCGGAGGCCGTATGGCAGGCGCGTAGATATGGTTTTTCATAAGATGTTCAGAGAATTTTATCGTGGTCTCGACGTCGCTCAATCCCCCCCTACCCCCCTTTGCTAAAGGGGGGTAGGGGGGGATTATTGGTATTATAGGCGTTTCGCTGTTCAGCGTATCAAATCCCAAATCCCTTATGCCTTTTAAAAGCCTTTCCCTGTTTTGCCGTAATTTTTCCGTCAATGCGGGTTCTCTCTCTAAAATTTTCAGCGCTTCGATCGATGCCGCGATAACGCATGCGGGAAGGGCGGTTGAATAAATGAATCCCCTTGCCTTGTTTATCAACCAGTCTATGACATCTTTTTGAGCTGCGATGAATGCGCCGTAAGAGCCGAGGGCTTTAGAGAATGTGCCCATCTGGATTATGAAAGGGTCGGGCTTGATTTTAAAATGCGCCAAAGCGCCTTTGCCTTCTCCGAGCACGCCTGTTCCGTGCGCGTCGTCGATATAAAATAGCATTGAGTTCGGAGTTCGGAGTTCGGAGTTAAGATTGGCGCAAAGGTTATAAATATCACTTAAAGGCGCGATATCGCCGTCCATGCTGAATATGGTGTCGGTGATGATTATCTTTCTATTGCCGTTTTCTTTTTTTATCAACTCTGAAAGGTGACTTATATCTCCATGACTGTAAATCACCTTCTTTGCTTTACTGAGCCTGCATCCGTCAACGATACTCGCATGGTTGAGTTCGTCGCTGAAAATTATATCGCCTTCTCCTGCGATAGCAGGAATTGCGCTGATATTTGCAGCGTATCCCGAATTGAAGATTAACGCGGAATCCGTGCCTTTGAATTCTGCGATCATTTTTTCGAGTTTTCCGTGTAATTCTGTGCCGCCTGATAAAAGCCTCGATGCGCCCGCGCCGAAGCCGTATCTGTCCATTGCCTTTTTTGCAGCCTCGATTATTAATGGATGATTGGCGAGGCCGAGGTAATCATTAGATGAGAAGTTTATGTATTCTTCCCCATCTATAATAATTCTTGACGCAGTACTGCCGGATTCCCTGTCGCAGATAACTCTTAAGAGGTTGTCATTTATTAATTTTTTCAATCCATCCGAAAACATTTGCTCATTTTACCTCAATATATAGTGTTTACTTAATAAAATCACTACATAATATAGGAAAGTTTTTTAAATGCATTTTTTCCTTGACATTGTATCTTTTCCCACCTTATCATTTCATTGTGGTAAAAAGTGGTTTAAAGTGGAGGAAGATGGGATGACCTCGTTTTTGGGCAAATATTATTACACATTAGACCCAAAGGGAAGAATTATTATCCCCGCTCCTCTGCGCGACATTATTTTTAAAAAATACGCCAATTCAAAACTATATATCACAAATGCGGCCTTTGACAAGTGCCTCCATGTATATCCTCTGGAGGAATGGAACAAGCTCGAAGAGAAGATAAGGTCTATGCCGAAGATGGAAGAGGCCGTGAAATATTTTTTGAGGCGCGTTATCGCATCCGCCATAGAATCGGATCTGGACAAGCAGGGGAGGATACTTATTCCTTATGAGCACAGGCAGGATGCCGGAATAAACAACGAGGTGGTAATCGTAGGGCAGATAGATAAGATCGAGATATGGGACAGGGCATCGTGGAATGAGGTGACGGATCCAAAGAAGGTAGACGCAAAGGCGTATGAATCGGTGCTCGCGGGCTATGGACTGTAGGCGGAAGAAAGTTTTCTCCATTTAAAAAGGAGGAATGCCATGCTGACAGTGGAAGAAGTGAAAGAGGCCTTAAAAGAATCCCCGTTCTTTGAAAAGTGGGGAGACGAGAATGACCTCGAAGAGATCATCGGAAGGATGGAGGCTTATATAGACCCGTTCTCGCTTTACAACTACAACGTGTCCCATGCGGTCGGCGAGGTCTATGGGGGAGTAGCTGACGGCTCATGGCTGATAGCTCATAGCAAAAAATAAGGACCATGAGCTATGAACTGATTCATACTCCTGTTTTATTGAAGGAGACGATGGAGATGCTTAACATCAGGGAAAACGGAACCTATGTGGATGCAACCGTGGGACTCGGCGGGCATGCCGTTGCTGTGCTTTCACGGTTGGGCTCCGCAGGAAAGTTTGTCGGCATAGACAGGGATGAAGACGCCCTCCGATATGCGCGTGAAAGGCTCGGCAACAACAGGGTAGCGCTTAAGAAGGGAAGTTTTTCCGGGTTGAAAGACATCCTTTTGTCTTTGGATATACATGAAGTCGACGGCATACTGTTCGACCTCGGCGTTTCGATGCTGCAGCTTAAAGGACTGGAGAGGGGTTTTAGTTTTCTTTCCGACGCCCGGCTGGATATGAGGATGGATACGGAGCAGGAATTGACGGCGTGGCATATCGTGAATAAATATCCGGAAAAGGACATAGAAAGGATCTTACGGGAATACGGCGAAGAGCCTTATGCGCGAAGGATAGCAAAGGCGGTTGTTTTCAATAGAATGAAAAAGAAGATAGATACATGCAGGGAACTGGCGGATCTTGCAGCAAAGGCCTGCGGCAGGAGAGGTAAAACACATCCGGCAACGAGGACTTTTCAGGCGCTGAGGATCGAGGTCAATAAAGAAATGGATGAGCTGAAAAAGGGGCTTGCATCGGCCGTGAACATGCTTACGTCCGGGGGAAGGTTGTGCGTTATTTCATACCATTCCCTCGAAGACAGGATAGTAAAGAACTTCATCAGGGACGGCGCCAGGGAAGGCGTTTTAAAAATATTGACAAAAAAACCTTTAACTCCTGCCTATGAGGAGATAAGGAGAAACCCTTCATCGAGGAGCGCGAAGCTGAGGGGAGCGGAAAAAATTGGAGTAATGGCGTAATGGACACACGGAGGTCGAGGATATGATGATAAGGAAAGATAACAGGTTTTTATCGGTGTTGAAGCCGCTGGCGGTTGTCATGCTCCTCGTTTCGGTTTTCGGAATAGTGTGGCTCAGGTCGAGTTTAGTAACAATAGAATACGGGATCAGCAGCCTTGAAAAGAAAAAGACCGGCTTGCTGCGGGATAGGAAGATGCTCGCTGCGGAACGGGCGAGCCTGCTGTCCGTGGAAAGAATCGAAAGCGCCGCAGCGGATAAGTTTGCCTTTCCGGACAGGGTCAAGGTCGTCTATGTGAAAAAGTCCAGGGATGAGGAACCTTATAGGGCGTCTTTTACCGGACGCTGAGGAGCGGCAGTGAAACCGAAAACATGAATAATGAAACATAACATCCGGTTGGATGAGGATGAGGATGCCGGGATACTCGAATATTTAAGCATAGCGGTTCCCGCGGGTATAGCGGCCATTATCGCGGTCTATACGGCGACGGCGTGGGCGTTCTCCGGATAGGCGCGCAATGAAGGAGGTCATAAAAATAGAAAAGATTCGCATGGCCGGGGCGCTATGAATAAAAGGGCTATAATACTCAGCGCTGTCATTATTTTTGGGTTTTGCGCGGTTGTTTTCCGCCTGGTGGATATTATGCTTTTTAATCATGACTGGTATTCGGCCAGGGCGCGGTTCCAGCAGATCAAAAAGGAATTCCTTCCCGTAAAGCGCGGCATTATAACCGATAGGAGGGGAAGAGAGCTTGCCGTCAATCTCGATACGGAATCCATTTATTGCGATCCGACAGAGATATCATCTCCCGATAAAATTGCCTCGGCCCTTTCCGTGAAGATCAATCAAAGGCCGGATATTATCTTAGCCAAACTCAGCGCCGATAAGAGATTCAACTGGATAGAGAGGAAACTTACGGCGGAATACACGCAGGGCATAAAGGACTTGAGGCTCAAGGGAATCGGTTTTATGCCTGACATAAAGAGGTACTATCCCAAAGGAATCCTCGCATCCCATTTGATCGGATTTGTTAATGTAGACAACAGCGGGCTCGAGGGCGTGGAGCAGAGGTACGACAGGTATCTGTCGGCAAAGAGCGAAAAGCTGCATGTATACAGGGACGCCAAAGGCAATGTGCTTTCGGACGGGCGGAGCCCTTCGTTGAACAGGGAGATAAACGGGAATAACGTCGCGCTTACCATCGACGAGGGCCTCCAGTATATACTCGAAAAAAATCTCGAGGCCGCTGTTACGAAGTGGAGGGCGGCGTCCGGCACGGCCATAATGATGGACCCTTATACGGGCGAGATACTGGCGATGGCGAACAGGCCGACCTTCGACGTAAATAATCCCGCCGACGCAACGCCTAATCAGAGGAGGAACAGGGCAGTCACGGATTGCTACGAACCAGGCTCAACCTTTAAAATAATAGCCGGCGCCGCAGCGCTCGAAGAAGGCGTAGTTACGCCGGATACTAAATTCGACTGCAGCGCGGGACATATAGAGGTGGGAGGGAAAAAGATAAAAGACGCGCACAAGCACGGCGTGCTTACATTTAAAGAGGTCATACAGAAGTCGTCGAATGTAGGTACGATAAAGATAGGACTCGGTTTAGGCAGGGAAAAGTTGTACGAATACATCAAGCGCTTCGGTTTTGGAGAAAAGACCGGGATCGACCTCGGCGGCGAGGTCTCGGGCTGGGTGCGAGTCCCGTCGCGTTGGTCAGGCACTTCTATAGGCGCCGTCTCCATAGGACAGGAGGTTGCCGTTACCCCTCTTCAGGTTTTAAGGGCGTATTCTGCCATAGCCAACGGAGGGTTTCTCGTCAGGCCTCACATTGTCGCGGAAATACGGAGTCCGGAAGGTAATATTGCTTATAAAGCCGATATAGACGCGCGGAGAATTCTTTCGGAAAATACCGTAACTATTTTCAGGGATATTCTCAAGACAGTTACCGAAGATGGCGGCACCGCGAAGGGAGCTGCCGTCGACGGGAATTACGTGGCGGGCAAAACCGGCACGGCGCAGATCATAGACCCTAAGACAAAGACCTATTCAAGGGATAAGTTTGTCAGTTCTTTTGTAGGTTTTGTGCCCGCGGATAAGCCCAGACTGGTCATGATAGTCGTTATCCACGAACCGAAAGGCCAGACATACGGAGGGGTAGTTGCAGGCCCGGTATTCAGGACCATAGCGAGCGAATCGCTTTCGTATTTGAGCGTGCCGAGGGACGACTCCGGAGAAAAGGGGTTGTTGATGGTTTCGAAAAAATGAGTATGGGAATGAAGATAAAAGATATACTAACGGACGGTTTTGACGTGAACGGAGATATTGAAAAGAACATATCCGGCATAGCCTATGACTCCCGAAGCGTTAAGGGAGGAGATATGTTCGCCGCAGTAAAAGGAGAAAATTTTGACGGTCATGCCTTTATAGAAGACGCGATTAAGAAGGGGGCAAAGGCGGTTATTTACGAGAGGAAGGCAATAGGCGACAGGCAGGAGGCGATAAAAAAATATCCCGATGTCGTTTGGATAGGCGTCGAAGACGGCAGGGACGCCCTTGCTGCGGTTTCGCACCGTTTTTATGGAAGGCCGTCAGAGGCTTTAATCGTTGTAGGCATTACCGGCACCAACGGCAAGACCACCACGTCATACCTCATTAAATCCATACTCGAAAGATGGGGGAAAGACGCGGGACTTATAGGGACGATCAGCTATTTGATAAAGGATGCGGCCTATGAAGCCAGGCATACAACTCCGGAGGCGCCGGATTTCCAAAGCTTGCTGAGGGAAATGGCGGATAAGGGATGCAGCCATGTGGTTACGGAGGTCTCATCGCATGCCTTATCGCAGAAGAGGGTGGATTGCACTAAGTTTAAGGTTGCAGTATTCACGAACCTTACCAGAGACCATCTCGATTTTCACCATACTATGGAAGATTATTGCGCTGCAAAGGTGAGGCTGTTTGCCGAGCTTCTCACGAAAGACGGGATTGCCGTTATCAACACGGACGATCCTTACGGTAAGAAACTATCGGACGACTTGAAAGGGCAATGGTCAGGGAACAAGGATCAAGGGAAAAAAATATTAACGTATGCGATTGATGATCAAAACGCGGATATCGTTGCTTATGATATAAAAACAACGTTCAAAGGGACTTCTTTCAAGATAAGGATTAAAGGGAAGGAAGAAATCGGAGAGGAGATAAATTCTCCTCTTGTCGGAATAATCAACGTGTATAACATGCTTTCGTCCATAGGCGCAGCGTTGTCTATGGATGCGCCGGTTAAAACCATAAAGGAGGGGATCGCCATGACAGGATTGGTTAAAGGGAGATTTGAAAAGGTCGACCTCGGGCAGGATTTTCTTGCTGTTGTGGATTATGCCCACACGGAAGACGCCCTCGAGCGGCTTTTAGCGACTGCCCGTCAATTGATGGGAGCATATCGTTTTGCTCAAAAGACCGAAAAGATGATGAAGGCAAAACGGCAGCAGTATGCCGTGCCCGGAAGGCGTGACGAAAAACGCGAAGTCGGGAAGATTATTACGGTCTTCGGATGCGGAGGCAACAGGGATAAAGGAAAGCGCTCGAAGATGGGAGAGATTGCGGCGAAAATGAGCGACTTCGTGATCATCACATCGGACAACCCGAGAGACGAGAGCCCGAGGGCCATTATAAGGGATATCGAAAAAGGAATAGCGGGGGACAATTATATAGTTATACCGGACAGGAACGTCGCTATCGGCATGGCGGTTGAACTCGCGTCTTCAGGCGATATAGTGCTTGTGGCAGGGAAGGGGCATGAGGATTATCAGGAGATAGAGGGAAAGCGTTACAGTTTCAGCGACAGGACTGCCCTCGAAAGCGCTATAAGGCGCGCTATCGACAGGCCGTCTTTCGGGGGAGGTACGAATTACAGGGGGACAGAGACCGTTAGATGTTGAGCATCCGTGATGTCATAGAGGCGACAGCCGGCAGGATGACAGGAGATTCCCCGCTTTCGGGGAATATTGTCTTTACCGGCGTATCGATAGACTCGCGGACTATAAAAAAAGGAGAGCTGTTTATTGCGCTGAAGGGAGACAGGTTCGACGGTCATGATTTCGTGGATAATGCGCTCAAGACCGCAGAGGGCGCCGTTGTAATTTCAAATTTCAAATCTCAAATTTCAAATTTCAAAAATAAACCTCTAATTTTTGTGGATGACACATTAAAAGCGCTGCACGATCTGGCGGGGCATGTAAGGAAAGGATTCAAAGGGAACGTTATCTGCGTTGTCGGCAGCAACGGCAAGACAACGACAAAGGAGCTTATCTCGTCGATATTAGGCGGGAGATTGAAGGTGCTTAAGACCGCCGGAAACCTGAACAATCATATAGGAATGCCTTTATCTATTGTCGGGATGGAAGAAAATACGGACGTGATGGTTCTTGAAATGGGGACTAACAGGCCGGGAGATATAGATGAACTTTGCGGTATTGCGCTGCCGGATATAGGCGTTGTTACGAACATAGGGTATGAGCATCTTCAGGGTTTCGGTTCCCTCCATAAAGTAAGGGATTCCGAGCTTGAAATAATTCCTTATATAAAGAAGATGATAGTGAATGCGGATGACGCTTTTCTTATAGAGGGAGTTAAGCCTAAGTTCGACGGCGAGGTAATAACCTTCGGAATACAGTCCCATAATTCGGATATAACCGCGGAGGATATTGTTTTTTCAGATGAAGAAACTAAATTCATGATACGCGCCGGCAATGAGCGCATCGATGTGCATTCAATGTTGTTCGGGCTCTTCAATATTTACAATTCACTCGCGGCTGCTTCCGCGGCATATGCCCTCGGCTTTAACCTGCGGGAAATAAAGAGCGGGATCGAGTCGTTCGGCGGGGTCGGCATGCGTTTTGAAGTAAAAAGGCATATGGGCGCTACGTTTCTGAACGACGCGTATAATGCGAATCCTTCATCCATGCGGGAGTCCGTTAATGAACTGATGCGGTTCCTGAATTCCGGAAAATATAAAAGGGCAGTCGCGGTTTTGGGCGACATGCTGGAGCTTGGTGATTACGAGGTTGAAGAACATAAAAAAATAGGGCGGATGTTGTCAGAACTGCCTGTAGACATATTTATAGGCGTCGGGCCTTTGATGGTTCATGCCGTTGAGGAATTCAAAGGCAAGGGGATTCGTATCGGTACATCGGAAGAAGCCGGCGCAAAACTCGCAAAAATAATAAAAGAGGGAGACGTTATCTTGATAAAGGGCTCGAGGGGAATGAGGATGGAAAGGGCAATGGAGTCATTGTTCAATAGCCGCGGCTCAAGGGAGAATTGCAATGTTGTATGAACTGCTCTACAGCCTGCAGCCGTACTTCTTTCCGTTCAACGTATTCCGGTATATAACCTTTAGGACGTCGCTGGCAGCGATGACCGCCCTCATAGTCACCTTTATCATCGCCCCGTGCATTATCCGCCGGCTGCAGCGTATCAGCATGACGCAGCAGATACGGGACGACGGGCCTAAGACCCATTACTCGAAGGCCGGCACGCCGACGATGGGCGGCATTATTATTATTCTGTCCATCACAATAGCGATACTAATGTGGGGTAATTTTAAAAATGTCTATATCTGGATAATGATGGTTTCGCTGTTGGGATTCGGATTCGTAGGTTTTCTTGACGATTATCTGAAAGTGGTGAAAAGAAATCCGAAGGGTTTGAAGCCGTGCTACAAGTTCGGTTTTCAGCTTGTCCTTGCCTTTGCCATCGGCATATTCCTGTATGCCAACCCTAAAGACCCTTATAATACGATCCTCAGTATTCCGTTTTTCAAAAAATGGCTTTTTGACATCGGATATTTTTACATCCCGTTTTCGGTATTCGTGATTGTGGGATCTTCCAACGCCGTAAACCTGACGGACGGCATAGACGGTCTTGCTATCGGCCTTGTCGCCATCGCCGTTTTCGCAAACGTCGCGCTGGTGTATGTTTCAGGTCACGCCCAGTTCGCGCGATACCTGCAGGTGCTTTACCTGCCCGGCATAGGGGAACTGACGGTATTTTGCGGCGCCATGCTCGGGGCGTCTCTCGGATTTCTCTGGTATAATTCGCATCCCGCCGAGGTCTTTATGGGAGATGTGGGCTCGCTGTCGCTCGGAGGCGCCCTCGGCACGCTGGCGGTCATCACGAAGCACGAGATAGTGCTCGCCGTTGTGGGCGGCATATTCGTGATAGAGACGATTTCGGTGGTGCTTCAGGTGGCGTCCTTCAAGATTACCGGCAGGAGGATATTCAAGATGGCGCCGATACACCACCATTTTGAACTCAAGGGATGGCCGGAGCCAAAGGTTATAGTGAGGTTCTGGATCGCCGGGATAATACTTGCATTATTCAGTCTCGCAACTTTAAAATTGAGGTGAAATTATGAAAGAGTTAAGAGCTAAGAGTTATGAGTTAAGAGTTAGAGCCGTCATAAGAAGTTTATTTTTATTTGTTGCTTTTTACTCATTACTCGTCACATCCGTTTTCGCCGATGAAATTTCGGCTAAGGCAGCCGTTGTCATAGACAGCGCGAGCGAAAGAATTCTATACGCGAAGAACCCGAATCTCAAGCTTCCTCCGGCAAGCACAACAAAGCTCGTTACGGCTATCACGGTTCTGGAAAGCATAAATCCCGATGCTGTTGCGACCGTCAGCGAGAACGCGGCCGGCACTCCGTCCGTTACGCCGCGCCTGAGGGCAGGCGAAAAATATACGGTGAGGGATTTATTGCACCTCGCCCTTATGAGATCGGTCAACAGCGCCGCTGTCGCTCTCGCAGAGGCGGTTGCCGGCTCTGAAGACGCGTTTGTCTCCATGATGAATGATAAGGCGATGAAGATGGGAGCGGAAAACGCTCGGTTTATAAATTCATCCGGACTGCCAGGCCCAGGCCAGTATATAACCGCCTTCGACCTTGCAAAAATCATGAAGGAATCCCTCAAGTATCCCTTAATTCGTGAGATAATCAATACAAGGGCAAGGGAGATTTTTTCAGAGGACGGAAGGCGAATTTTTATCAAAAACACAAATCAGCTCCTCTGGACAGATGACGACAATCTTGGAGGCAAGACAGGCTATACAAGGGCTGCAAGGCACTGTTTCGTATCCGCTGCAAAAAAAGGACAAAATACGCTGATAGCCGCTGTTTTAGGAGAATCAGCACGGGATAATCTCTGGGAAGATTCCACAGCGCTCTTGTCAAAGGGATATGATGTTTTAACACAGAAGGCAGAGCCGATGATTTATTTCAGCAGCGTCAGCGAGAGGCCGGTAGTTTTGGCGTCGTATAATAAACATAAGGCTGCGGGGCATAAGAAAATTAATGCGCATAAACACAGTAATATAAAGAAGGTCGCGGCAAAGAATAAAAAGAAAAACGGTTCGCATGCGAATATCGCCGGCAAAAAGAAGGCAAAAAAATCTTCGGGAAAAAATTTCTCGGCCCATAAACAGGAATCTACAGGCAAATCCTGACAACTTTTTTGGAGGTCTGAGCGCAGGGGTTGATGTGTGTAAGCGGAAAGAAGGTTACGATTGTCGGTCTGGCCAGGAGCGGGGTCGGGGCAGCCAACCTGCTTTCCGAACTCGGCGCTTCGGTCATCGTGACCGACAAGAAAAGCAGGCAGGAACTTGAACCGTTTCTCGGAAAGCTTAATCCCGGCGTCAAAACCTTAATCGGCAGCCATCCGCCAGAGGTGTTCGAAAATACCGATCTTATTGTTATCAGTCCGGGCGTTCCCTTGAGCAGCGCTCCTTTAAAAGCCGCGTTGGAAAAGGGGATAAAGGTAATCGGTGAATTGGAACTGGCGTATCAAACAATAAAGGGTCAAGGGTCAAGGGTCAAGGGTCAAGGAAAAGTAGAAACTTCTCCCTCCTTTTTAGCAATAACCGGAACCAACGGAAAATCGACTGTTACAGCGCTTCTCTATGAGATTGTCAGGAACGGCGGTTTTAATGCCGTTATAGGCGGCAATATAGGCAACGCGCTTACAGAGGAAATTTCAAATTTCAAATTTCAAATTTTAAATTTTGACTTTATAGTCGCGGAGGTATCGAGTTTCCAACTCGAAACTATAGACGCATTCAGGCCGAAAGGCGCGGCGATATTGAATATAACCCCGGACCATCTGGACAGATACGCCTCCATGCAGGAGTATATCAACGCGAAATGCAGGATATTTCTGAATCAGGGGAAGGATGATTTTCTTGTTTTAAACGCGGACGACCCGATGACCGAAGAAATATTAAAGATAGGCGATAGGCAATGGGCGACAGGCAATAGGCCGGATATTTTTTATTTCAGCAGACGGAAAGAGGTGAACGGGGCGTATTATAAAGACGGGTTAATACATTTTTCTATCGCCTATAGCCTATCGCGTATAGCCTTTACCCTTGATCCTTCAGCCTTCAGAATCAAAGGCGTTCATAATATCGAAAATGCTATGGCAGCCTCTTTGATGGCGCTTGTATCCGGATGCGGCGCAGACGCCGTAGCCTATACATTGAAGACCTTCCCGGGGCTTGAGCACAGGCTTGAGTTCGTGCGGGAGCTTAACGGAGTGAAGTTCATCAACGATTCTAAGGGAACGAATGTCGGCGCCGTTATAAAGTCTATCGAGAGTTTCAACGAGCCTGTGATACTTATTGCAGGAGGAAGGGATAAGGACGGCGATTTTTCGGCCTTGAGACCATTAGTAAAGGACAAGGTGAAGGCCGTTATTCTTATAGGCGAGGCAAAGGATAAAATTAAAAAGGCGGTTGGGGATATTACCGAGATTTTTATGGAGGATAGTCTCGATGCCGCTGTGGCGAGGGGGAAGGATATTGCTTCAGCCGGAGATGCGGTTATGCTCTCTCCTGCCTGCGCCAGTTTCGATATGTTCAAGGATTTTGAAGACAGGGGCAGGCAGTTTAAAAAAGCGGTGATGGAACTATGAAACAGCAGTATGACAGGTGGATATTATTCATAGTGCTCCTGCTTATCCTGGTCGGGCTCATGGCCGTTTACAGTTCCACGTCGGTCATCTCTCCCGACATGATCGAAAAGTACAGAAAAAAAGGCGTGGCCATAAGCCAGTTCGGGTTCCTCAAAAGGCAGTTGTTTACCGTGCTTT
>JACREW010000289.1 GCA_016212685.1 Nitrospirota bacterium | reverse complement strand
TAAAAGACGCTGATTTGGTGGAGGTCAAAATGCCGTGCAGTGATGAGGTTAAAAGATATTTTGAAGAATTCGAGATAGATTTGCCTGAAGGCTATAGAACCGAGGTCAATCTGAAAATCAGGGACTGGCTAAAAGATATAAATGAAAAACTTTCAGAGGGTTTTATTTTGACAATAGATTACGGGTATACGGCATCGGATTATTACAGCGAACAGAGGAGCAGGGGAACGCTCCTTTGTTATCATCGGCACCGGATGAACGAAGATCCTTATCAAAATATAGGCGAACAGGATATAACCGCTCACGTGAATTTTTCGTCTTTGAAAAAGTGGGGAGAAGAGTTCGGTTTAAAAACCATCGGTTTCTGCCCGCAGGGCACGTATCTCGTATCGCTCGGCATTGACGAAGTTATCAGAGAGCTTTATGGAGATTCGCCGGATCTTTTTGAGATAGCAAAAATTAAGGGATTGCTCCTGCCTCAGGGAATGGGAGAGTCACATAAGGTGATGATTCAATATAAAGGGGACAACGCGCCGCTCTATGAGTCGAGTCTGCGACGATTGAAAGGCTTTTCGTTCAGGAATCAGATGAAGTATTTTTGATAATCCTTCAGCCTTTCCATGCTTTTCAATACATCTTCGGGCGTGTGAGCTTCTATTGTGTAAACGCAGTTGTTGTCTTTCAATTCTGAAAATAGCTCATCGAAATCGACGCTTCCGTCTCCGATAGGATAGTGCGAATCCGAACTTTTATCATTGTCATGCAGATGCAATTCGATAATATACGGCTTAAGTTCTTCAAGCCATTGCCTAAGAGGGACATTTGAAAACAGATTGCAGTGCCCGGCGTCAAAACAAACGCCGAAATTGCCGGAATTAATGCCTTCCATTAAAAGCCTGAGATTAGCCGGCTCGTCCTCGAATATATTTTCTATCGCTATTTTTACATCGAGACTTTTTGCCCTCGTATTCAGAGGAATCCATGTATCAAGGCTTTTTTCGAGCCATATATCCGTCTTCAGGGAATACTTCCATTTCTCATAGCCTGAATGAAAAACTATGCTTACGGGTTTTAATATTTCCGCAATATCGAGAACATGATTGAATCTTTCTACGGTAGCGTTTTTCACTTTAGAATCCATTGCGCCGGGAGATAGATCCATAAACGGAGCGTGAAATGAGAGCGAAGGGTTGTAATTAAGCGTATCCTGCAGTTTTAGAACGGCATCCGTATTTATTTTATCAAGCGCGACGGAGTTAAAATAAATTTCGAGATTCAGTTTATTCCGGAGTATAAAACCTGTATAGTCTCCTATTTTTTCATATGGGACATGGATATGCGGGATAATCGTCAATTTTGGCATTATTCGAATCTTATTCCTGTTTTATTTCGCGGCAGCCGGTTCTTTCTTAGGTTCGGTTTTTGTTTCTTTGGATTTATTTTCGGACGCGCCTTTATCCGAATCCATCGCCTTTTTTCTTTCGGACGACGCATAATCGGTTACATACCATCCGCCGCCTTTTAGGACGAACGACGTATTTGATATGAGCTTTTTCACCTCGCCCCCGCATTCCGGGCATGCGGTCAAAGGCGCATCGCTGAATTTCTGCATTACCTCATGATTTTTCCCGCAGCGCAGACAGTCATATTCGTATATAGGCATAAGCAATACCTCCACAACTCAGGTTTAACATATTAATATAACCAAGCGCCGGGTTTTAGGTCAAGGAAGGTGATCGATATGATTGACTTTTTTGCGTAAATTCTGGTTATATAATAGTCTCTAATTTATTCGGAGGTGGTAACATGTATGCGATAGTAGAGGCGGGCGGAGAGCAGATAAGGGTTTCTGCCGGCGATAAGGTTTGCGTTGAAAAGATCAATGGAGACATTAATTCGGAGATAGTGCTCGATAAAGTCCTGATGGTCTCGAAGGACGATAAACCTGTTTACGGCAGCCCATACGTTAAAGGGGCGAGCGTAAAAGCGGAGATAGTAGAAGCAGGCAAGATGCCGAAGGTTCTTGTTTTCGGGCCGAGGCCTAAAAAAGCCCATAGAAGACTGAAGGGGCACAGGCAGCAATATACCAAGCTTCAAATAAAAGAAATTATCGGAGGATAGAGATGGCACATAAAAAAGGAGTCGGAAGTTCAAGGAACGGTCGCGACAGCGCGTCTCAAAGACTCGGCGTAAAGAGGTTCGGCGGACAGGTTGTCCGAGCGGGCAATATCCTCGTGAGGCAACGCGGCACAAAGTTTCATCCGGGCAGCAATGTCGGCAAAGGCTCTGACGATACGCTGTTTGCACTGATAGACGGGACAGTTACGTTTGAGAGGAAAGACAGGACGAGGACGAAGATAAGCGTTTATCCTGTAGCGGCTTTGGCAGTAACGGCAAACGTTTAGATACAAATAAGGCAAGGGAGCTAAGGGCAAGGGAAAACCTTGCCCTTTTTTGTTTATGAAGTTTATCGATTATGCAAAAATACATGTTAAGGCCGGCGATGGCGGCATGGGCTGCGTGAGCTTTCGCAGGGAGAAGTATGTACCCAAAGGCGGGCCTGACGGAGGGGATGGCGGCAGGGGCGGCAATGTAATATTTAAAGCCGTAAGAGAGCTTAATACTCTGCTTGACTTGAGATATAAACGGGAATATAAGGCTGAGCGAGGCGAACACGGCAAGGGGAGCAATAAGCACGGTAAGAACGGAGAAAACCTGATAATCCCTGTTCCTGTGGGCGCTCTTGTCAAAGACGAGGAGACGGACGAGGTTATTGCCGATCTCGATCACGAAGACGCGGAGGCGATAGCAGTCAGAGGCGGAAGGGGAGGTCTCGGCAATTCCCATTTTGCGACTTCTACCCGGCAGGCTCCTAAATTCGCGCAGCCCGGAGAAGCAGGCGGGGAAAATCGGCGTGTAATAGAGTTGAAGCTGCTTGCCG
Organism: Nitrospirota bacterium; assembly: GCA_016212685.1. Classification (GTDB taxonomy): domain Bacteria; phylum Nitrospirota; class Thermodesulfovibrionia; order Thermodesulfovibrionales; family Dissulfurispiraceae; genus GWB2-47-37. The sequence continues at coordinate 3,123 of JACREW010000289.1, read as the reverse complement.
ATGTGGGTTTGATAGGCCTTCCGAACGCTGGAAAATCCACGCTTATCTCTGTCATATCATCAGCGAGGCCTAAGATAGCGGATTATCCTTTCACCACGCTGGTTCCCAATCTCGGCGTTGTAAAACTGGAAGACTTCAGGAGCTTCGTGGTGGCCGATATTCCGGGTCTTATAGAAGGAGCGCATAAGGGAGCGGGACTCGGGTTTCAGTTCCTGCGCCATGTCGAAAGGACATCGATACTTTTACATCTCGTGGATATATCCGACATCCTTACGACCGACCCTGTGGAGGATTTTGAAAACATAAACAGGGAATTGGTATTATACAGTCCTGAACTCCTGAATAAACCGATGGCAGTTGCCGGGACGAAAATTGATATAGCTCATGATAAAACGAGATTGAACAGGCTTAAGGATTATTGCATGGATAAAGGACTCGATTTTTTTCCCATATCTTCGGCGACCGGAGAGGGGATAAAAGAGCTTGAGAGATACCTGTCGCGGAAGGTGAAGGAGCATCCGGAAAAATGAGCAGGATAGTCGTAAAGATAGGCAGCAATATCCTCACCGACATCAAAGGCGGGTTGAATCAAAAACGCATTGACGCCGTCGCAAAAGACATATCGGATATATGCGGTTCGGGCAATGAAGTGGTCGTTGTTTCTTCCGGCGCAGTAGCCGCAGGCATGAAAAAGTTAGGGCTGAAAGAGAAGCCCAAGGAGATAAGGCTTAAACAGGCGGCGGCAGCGGTAGGACAATCTTCCCTCATGTGGGCTTACGAAAAGAGCTTTGGAGATTTCAAAAAGAAGGTCGCTCAGGTGCTTCTTACAAGAGAGGATCTCTCGGAAAGGGCGAGGTATCTGAATTCAAAAAATACCCTTATCACGCTTCTTTCTTACGGGATAATCCCGATAATCAACGAAAACGATACTGTTGCGACCGACGAGATAAAATTCGGGGACAACGACCGGCTTGCAGCCCTCGTATCCGGGCTGATAGACGCGGAAAGGCTTATAATCCTTTCGGACGTGGACGGCCTTTATTCATCCGATCCCAAGGAAAATCCGGATGCGGAAATAATTCCTTACGTGGATAAAATGACATCAGAGCTTGAGGCCAAGGCAGGCGGCGCGGGAAGCGCTGTAGGAACCGGCGGCATGTACTCGAAGATACTTTCCGCCAAAAAGGCGACCGCATACGGGACAAGGGTTCATATCATAAGCGGCAGGAAGAAGGGGCTTATAGCATCGCTTTTAAAAGGAGCGCATCACGGCACAGAGTTCAGGCCGCATGCAAAAAAAATATCTTCACGAAAAGGCTGGATCGCTTATGCCGTAAAGCCTAAGGGAAGCCTTATCATAGATGACGGGGCCGTTAATGCCGTTTTAAAGACAGGGAAGAGCCTCTTGCCGTCAGGTATCGTGAAGGTAGAGGGGGAGTTCGATACCGGAGATGCGGTTTATTTCGTGGATTTGAACGGCAACCGTATTGCAAAAGGAATAGTGAATTATTCCTCTCAGGATATGGAAAGGATAAAGGGCAGAAAGACCTCTGAAATAGAAACAATCCTCGGATATAAGTATTCCGATGAGGTGGTCCATCGGGATAATCTCGTCGTTTTAAGCTAATCTCTAACTCATAATAATTACTTCCCAAACACACTTGTTCTATAATACAATAACTTTGAAAAACAACTATGCTTAAAAACAACTTCTTCAAAAACATGCTCGGTATTGAGTTCAGAGACAAGTCTCTGGCAGCCGTATGTCTTAAAAAGGATTTTACAGGCATCAGGATTATTTCCTCATTGGATATTCCATCGAGCTATAATGCGATGGGCGAAGACGATATCTCCGAATTGAGGAGATTTATTACGCAGCACAAAGTTGATGCGAGGAGCGTATCAGTGAGCATTCCGGCAGAGTGGAGCCTCGTAAAGTTTATGGATATCTCGGCGCCTGATAAGGATGCCCTCGGCCAAATGCTCAGATACGAACTCGAGCGGCATATTCCTTTTCAGATGGAGGATGTTTATCACTCATTCCGGATAGCCGGTAAAACCGATAATAGTTACCGTGCGGTTACTGTTATAGTTCAGAGAGAGCGGATCGAACAAATAAAAGAGTTCCTCGAGAATCTTTCGCTTCAGGCCGGGCTAATAACCTTATCTTCATTTGCCGTTTTAAATGCCGTCGGATTCAGCGAATACGGCGCGAATATAGTAAGGGAAATATCGGGATTTCAAAAAACATCCGGCATATTCGGAGGCAGGAAGGATGTCGCTGTAGTTCTGTTCACGGAACAGGACAACTGGAATATGGCGGTGATAAAAGGCGGCTCATGTATTAACTTTAAACAGATAAACTTAAACAGTGATAAGTCAGACATGCTGTGGAACGACATTTCCCGTGAGATGACTGCCGCCCTGTCGGAACTTTCCATAGAGAAGGCCGACAGGCTGGTAATCTCCGGACATCTTTCGCCGGAATGCCGGAGGTTTGTAGCCGATAAAGCGGGCATGCCTGTAAAGCTCGTAGAAAAATTCGCATTTTATAATCACAGCGCCCTTGATATGGATAAGCTGCCGTCTGCGGGCGCGTGTCTTTCAATCTCCGGCGTCGTGCCGATAAATGTCCTTCCGGATAAAGATATGCGGGTCGGCAAGGCAGGCCGTCTCATCGCAAAGTTATCGCTGGCTGCCATAGTGATTTTTTTCTGCGGGTTTGCGGTATCGTGGATAGATAAAGAGAGAAGGTCGGCTGATTTTGTGGAGAAGGGAATAAAAAAGAACGAGCCTGAAGTCAGGGCAGTAGAAGCCCTTGCCTCGGAACTCTCTAATATGGAAAAACAGAAGAAATTCCTTAAGGATGTAAAGGCAGGGGGTATCGGCAGGCTGAAGATGCTTTCCGAATTGACCGCTGTCATACCTGCGGACGCGTGGGTTACAAACCTTGCATTTAAGGAGATAAAAGACGGAAAGAACGGTTACAGCGGAGAAGTAACGATAAACGGTTTTGCGGGATCCTCTGCAAAGCTTATAGGATTACTTGAGAATTCCCCATTGTTTGAGAATGTGGAATTTATCAGTCCCGTTACCAAGGGCATGCAGGGAGAGGGTTTCAAG
>JACREW010000293.1 GCA_016212685.1 Nitrospirota bacterium | reverse complement strand
TCATAGTTACATATCTCACTCGCGATTACGGCTTGCTCAAGGTGTTTGCCAAAAGTCCCAGAAAGATCAAAAGCAGGTTCGGAAGCAGTCTCGAACCGCTTACCTATTCCAAAATCTCATTCATGGGCAAAGAGGACGCAAACCTGCCCCGCCTGACCCAGTCGGATATAATAAAGACCTTTCATACGCTCAGGGAAGACCTAAAGCGCCTCCTGAATGTTTCCGAAATGCTGGAACTCAGCCTTAAGTTTATGCCCGAAAGAGAGCCTCACTTCGCTGTTTTCAAGCTGCTGCTCGGCACGCTGACTAAACTCGAATCGGATTCAGGGAATGCGCTGTATCTCCTCTATTACAAAATAAAATTCATCGAGATCGCCGGATACGCGCCGAGGCTCGATATGTGCGGCAGGTGCGGCGCCGGTATAAGAAACGGAGAAGCGGAGAAAAAATTTCACCGACCCGCCGATTCGCCGATTCATTTTTATGTCTCTCACGGTTCGATAATCTGTGAAAAATGCATCCGTGACAGGGAAGGTTCGATACGCCTGTCCGGCGGAACCGTGAGACTCTACAACAGCCTTATAAAGTGGCGTCTGTCGAATATAAACAGGGTAAAAGCGCCTGCGTATATGCTGTCTGAAATAGGGCATGTCATAAACTCCCATGTCGCCTATATTTTAGGCCGGTCGAAACAATTAAGGAAAGAGAATTTTGCCGTCGCGTCGGGATAACTCCTTGACATAAGCGCATGAGTTAATTTATAAAATCCTGTTTATGATTTTAAGCGCGGGGGTCTGAAAGAAATGGAGAAATGGGACCCATTTCCGTTAAGGGAAAGAATCAATAAGCTTTTTGACGTTTCGCAGGCAGGCAGGGGAATTGCCGATCATCCGGCATGGCTGCCTGTCGTGGATATTTATGAGACTCCGGAGGATTTCGTGGTGAAGGCCGAATTGCCCGAAGTCTCCGAATCCGATATTAATATTAAGGTTGAGGGCAATACGCTCAAACTAAGCGGGGAGAGGAAGTTCCGCTGCGAAGGGAGGAATTATTATCAGGTGGAAAGGGCGTACGGAGCTTTTTTTAGGTCGTTTTTATTGCCCTGCGATGTGGATCAGGAGAAGATAAGGGCTACTCTCAATGACGGCATTTTAAAAATAGTCCTTCCCAAAAAAACTAAAGATATACCGAGACATATAGAGATAAAATAATCGTCGAAGACTCGTAGAGAGGAGATATTAACGGCATGGGTAAGATACGGATTGCAATTGCCGGGGTCGGCAATTGCGCGAGCTCTCTGATTCAGGGGATAGAATATTATAAGTCATTACGGGAGGACAGCCCCGATATATCCCTCGGCCTTATGCATCATAATCTCGGAGGATACCTTCCGGGAGATATTGAGGTTGTCGCGGCATTCGATATCGATGTAAGGAAGGTGAATAAGCCCTTGAAGGAAGCCATGTTCGCCAGGCCGAACTGCACGAAGGCGTTTTACCCCGGAATCCCGGATTATCCTGTAAATGTCCGGATGGGAGAAATCCTCGACGGCATATCCCCGCACATGGCCGACTATCCCGGCGACAAGATATTTATCGCAGCGGATGAAAAGCCGTGCGATGTTGTTAAAGCGCTTAAGGAAAGCGGCGCGGATATGCTTATCAACTATCTGCCTGTGGGATCGGAACGCGCTACAAAATATTATGCCAACGCATGTCTCGATGCAGGCGTTGCGTTTATTAACTGTATTCCTGTTTTTATAGCGTCGGAAGATACGTGGATACGGCGCTTTGAAGAAAAAGGCATACCGGTAATCGGCGACGATATAAAATCCCAGATAGGGGCGACCATCATCCACAGGATGCTTACAAAATTATTTATGGACAGGGGCGTAAAGATAGACCATACCTATCAACTGAACGTGGGCGGAAATACCGATTTCCTGAATATGCTCAACCACAGCAGGCTCAAATCTAAAAAGATATCGAAGACGGAGGCTGTTCAGTCACAGGTTACGCACGGGATGACCGACGACGATATACACATAGGCCCTTCGGATTACGTGCCGTGGATGGACGACAACAAGGTCTGCTTTTTGCGGATAGAAGGACGGGGTTTCGGCAATATGCCGATGCATCTGGAGATGAGGCTGTCGGTTGAAGACTCTCCCAACAGCTCCGGCGTCGTTATAGATGCCGTCAGGTGTTGCAAAATCGCAAAGGACAGGGGCGTGGGCGGTATTCTTCTTTCTCCTTCGTCTTATTTCATGAAGCACCCCAGGACGCAATTTTCCGACGAGGAAGCGAGGGAAATGGTGGAAGAATTCATAGCGAATAAAAGGGAGAGGTAGTTGATAAGCGCTAAGCTTGGGCATTTCCTCGATAAGCCTCTTGCTCCTTTGGCAAAACGCATACCGGTCAGTCCAAATTTCCTCACTATAGCAGGTTTCCTGATAACGGCGGCAGCAGCCGTAGTCATACCGCTTAACCCTACCGGTGGCGGTATCCTGATACTCGCCGGGGGCTTTTTCGATATGCTCGACGGCATTGTCGCCCGCACCAACGGCAAAAGCACCAGATTCGGAGCGCTTCTCGATTCGACCCTCGACCGGTATTCCGATTCTTTTATTTTCATCGCAATCGCATGGTACTTTTTCTACAAGAATAATCTCGCAGGCGTTATGCTGAGCATAGGCAGCCTTGTCGGCGCCCTGGTTATAAGCTATGTAAGGGCAAGGGCCGAGGGCATAGGCATTCGATGCGCTGTGGGGCTTATGGAGAGGCCTGAGAGGGTTGTGCTGTTAGCCTTCGGCTGCATTACTGGATGGCTTTTTCCCGTTATTGTATTGCTGTTCTTCCTAAGTCATATAACCGCTGTTCAAAGAATACTCTACGTCTATAAAATGACAAGGCATAGCAACAATCCGCAATCAAGGTATAAGGATACGGCTTCAAATACAAAAAGTATTAACCGGCTATGAGGCATACTTCAAAAGCCTTTACTAAGTGTAATTGCCTGTGCAATCCGAAGACTATCTTGGTTTCATTAAATAAGAAAGCAATGTTGTAGCTCATCAGAAAGAGAATGTTGATATAAAATTACGTATGAGTAAAGGCTTTTTCAGCACGCCTCACATCCTACAATTTATAGTCAAACATTAAAAGGGCATGGAAGGTATGGCGGAAAAGACTTTACCGGCGAAATTTTCAACCGGCATACGCCTTCCCGTCATCAGCATCGGTGCTCTCTTATAGTGTAATTCGCCGCATATCTATGCCCTGAACGTAAACCGGCACTTGTAAAGTCTTTGGAGCCGTGCCTTTCATGCCTTTGTCTTCTGTCTCATGAGCGTCTTCAAATATTCATAAACATTTTTATTGATTTTTGGCAGATGCGTGATATAATTTGCATATCCTTGCAAAAATGGCGGTAGGAAATGCAAAAAGTGAGTATAGATGAATTGAAGCCTTCTATGGTGCTTGCCGCAACCATAAAGGACAAAAACGGGAATATTCTGTTCCTCAAAGGAGCGGAGTTGACAAAAAAGCATATAATTCTCTTGAATAGCAGGGAGATAAGGAATGTGGTCGTCGAAGGCCGCCCTGTGAGAAGGGAAGGCGCCGGGACAGAAAATCTGTGCGAGGAGATAGATAAGAGGTTCGGCACAGCAGGCCCAAACCCCATCGTCCTAAAAATAAGGGATATAATCAAGGACATGTTGACGTGATACCCGGTTCCGACAACATCAAAGAGAGACTCTTCAGCATAAGAGAATTGCCTACAATTCCTGCGGCTCATGACAGTATACTTAAGCTGATAGACGAGGGCAATTATTCTCTGGACGACCTGAGCGGTCTTATAGAAAGGGATCAGGTATTGTCCGGCAAGGTCTTGAAACATGTCAACTCGCCTTTTTACGGCCTTTACAGCAAGGTGGCATCCGTCGGCAAAGCAATAGTCCTTATCGGCTCCAGTCCGATCAGGGGCATAATATTGAGCACATCCCTGTTCAATATCGCCGATAAAGAACTTCCGGGGATGTGGGACCATTCATACTGTTGCTCGTTAGTCTCGGGGTTTTTGGCAAACAGATTTAATATGAAAGACATCGGGGAAATAATAACTGCCGCCCTGCTGCATGATATAGGAAAAGTGCTTATACGGAAGCAGCTTGCGGAAGAATCGGCGGAAATCGATAAGACCGCTCAATCCGACGGGATACCCATGATCGACGCCGAGAAAATGATAATAGATGTTACACACGACGCTGTGGGGTCATGGCTTGCCGGACAGTGGAACTTTCCATCGATAATAAAGGACATTATTGCTTATCACCACAAGCCCGGCCTTTGCAGGGCATACTCAAAAGAGGCCGCTATCGTGCATCTGTCGGATATTATAGTAAAGGGCATCGGCGTCGCTCCCCCTATGGATCGGTTTGTCCCCTTATTCGATGAGCAGGGCTGGAAAAAACTTGCCTTGCCGGAGGATGAGCTTACGGATATCTTATCGGAAGTGATCGATATAATAGAAGCAGAGTCGTCTTTTTCGCAGTATTTGTCGGGGAGGAAGGATGAAAGATAAAGAGATTCAAAACTTCTTTTACAGGCTTTCCCAGATTATAAGCGCATTTAAGGATGCTGAAGACATGTGCGCCGAAGTAGTTAATCTAATCGCCCCTTCTTCCGATTTCAAGAGATCCCTCATTATAATGAAGGGGTGGCACGGCGAATTCCACACAATGGCCGTATCGGGCGGCACAAGGGAGGAAAGGGTCGAGCTTAAACATATTAGATGCCATGACGATACAACGGAATTCATAGCGCAAGCCATGAAGGATAAAAATACCATAGTGGTCGATTTTCTGCCTAAAGAGCTATGTTCGTCGGAAATAACGGCAAATGCCATTGTAAGTCTCATAACCTGCAGGGGAAAAGAGATGGGCGTTCTGATCGCAGAATCGGATGAAGTGGACGAGACGAAGGTCCAAGTGATGGATTCCATAGCCAGGTATGTCTCTATAGGGCTCGAAAACCATATCATTTACACGGAATGGATGGAAAACCGTATAAAAATGACCCATGAAATCGAGACCCTTCAACTCATGTATGAAATAGGGAAAGAGATACTCTCCAACCTTAATGCGGAAGAGATAATAGAGACCGTCGTGCTGATGATAAGGAGGATAATCCCCTGCGACGGTGTTTCTATGGCGGTAGTTGCAGAGGATGACGGCAATGCCCTTAAAGTGACCGCTTCGTGGGGCACAGGTATCGATAAAGGGGAAGAAATAGGAGATGATGCTCCGTTTTTTATACTTCTTAAAAAGGGCAAATCGTTTTTTCAAAACGATATTACCCTCGATTTCAAAAAATCTCCGACGCTGCTGAAATGGGCCGACGAAAAGCATGTGTATTCATATTTCTGCGTGCCCTTGATGCTTAAAGGCAAATTATTCGGGGCATTTATCCTATCGAGCGTCCGGCCTGCGTGGTTGACTAATATACATATAGCGATCATAGAAAAGATAGCTACGCAGGTCGGTATTGCCATGGGAAACGCAAAGCTGATGGAAGACCTCGAAGAGGTATTTATGGGAACCATCAAGTCCCTTATAGCCGCCATTGACGCAAAATCCCGCTGGACTAAAGGACATTCGGACAGGGTGGTGAATTATGCGTTTAAAATAGGCGAGAAACTCCGGCTCAATAAGGATGCGATGGAGAGGCTTCAATTAGCCGCTATTCTCCATGATGTAGGGAAGATAGGGACGTATGAGGCGGTGCTGGACAAGACGGAGAAGCTGACGACGGAAGAGATAGAGATGATAAGGAAACATCCGGCGCAGGGCGCCGATATTCTTATGCCTCTCAAGGGTCTCAGAAATATTATCCCTATCATGAAACACCACCATGAAAGATACGACGGCACAGGATACCCCGACGGCCTTGCCGGCGATGATATACCTCTTGAGGCAAGGATTCTGGCGCTTGCCGATGTATATGACGCGATGAAATCGGACAGGCCGTACAGGAACGGGCTTACCAAAGAGGCGGCTGTCGAAGAATTGAAAAAGGGCGCCGGCACCCAGTTCGATCCTGCACTGGTAAAACTGTTCGTGGATATATTAAATCAGGGGTAAATGTGGTATACTTTTTGGGAAAGGAGGCAGAATGGCTGACCAATCGTGGGTAGTAATTTTGAGCGTCGGGTTTTTTATAATGGCGCTCGGTTTTTCCGCCGCCATATTTTTTCTTATTTACGCCTCGCTTGAGATAAGAAGGGCTGCGGCCGATTTCAGGGAATTTTTAAAAAATACGGAAGATAAGATGGATCCGGTTCTGAAAGAGACGGAGCAGACCCTGAAAAGCCTCAGGAAGGTAAGCGACGACGTGGGAACCGCAACCGGCAATGTCAGGGAGCTTTCCGACGCGGCTTATGAAATAGTAGAAAATGTGAAGGCATTAAGCGGTATTGTTCATGGTGTAAGGGAAGGGATATCATTGAGGGCTTTCGGCATAAAGGCCGGAGTTAAGGCAGCCCTTAATGTTCTGTTAAAAGAGTTGAGGAATTAGTATTAATTATAGAAAGGAGGTTATGACTATGAGACACGAAGAAGACGGTTTCAGCGCGGGTTCGGTACTGCTTTCATTTCTTTTGGGCGGCATGGTAGGCGCCGGCGTTGCCCTCCTTATGGCGCCGCAGTCCGGAGCCGATACGAGGAGAAAGATACGCGAGATGGCGGATGAAGCGAAGGAGAAGGCAACGGATTATGTAAGCCACGCCAAGGAGATGGTCTCATCGACAGTCGAAAAAGGGAAAGGCATCTACGAAGAGAGAAAGTCGGCTATCACCGCGGCCATTGAGGCGGGCAAGGACGCTTACGAGAAAGAAGTGCATAAGTAAGACATGCATGAAGTGTTCATTGCCGAGAGTCTCCTCGAAACGGCTATTTGGAAATGTAAAGACGGCGGTTTTAGTCTGATAAAAAACATAGAAGTAAAGATTGGAAAGGCCTCGGCGGTATCAGCCGAGGCCTTGATTTTTAACTTCGATGCCCTGAAGGTAGGGAGCATTGCAAGCGATGCGTCCCTTACGATTGTCGAAACGCCTACAAGCGGCCGCTGTAAAAGCTGCGGCGGAGAATTCGGCGTGGATAAAGATTTTGTCTTCGAATGTCCGAATTGCGGGAGCGATTCGGTTGTAATAGAATCCGGAAACGGAGTGGAATTAACGGGATTGGAAGTAGAGAACGTTTGATAAAATGACCCCGGATATCGATTTCATGAGGCTCGCCCTTAAAGAGGCGGAAGACGCCTTCAAAGAGGGCGAAGTTCCGGTAGGGGCCGTCCTTGTTATAAATAACGAAATAGTCGCGAGCTCCCATAATTGCAGGGAATCGACCCTCGATCCAACGGCGCACGCAGAAGTTCTTGCGCTGAAGGAAGGCGCGCGCAAGGTCGAAAACTGGCGGCTGACCGGAGCTGTTCTTTATGTTACAAAAGAGCCTTGTATAATGTGCGCCGGCGCAATGGTGAATGCCCGTCTTGGAAGGCTTGTATACGGATGCGGGGATACAAAGGCCGGCGCGGTTCAAAATCTTTATCGAATACTTTCGGATAAGAGATTGAATCATCAGGTTGAGGTTGTTTCAGGCGTGTTGGAAGAGGAGTGCGCGGCGCTGCTGAAGAGGTTCTTTCAAGAGCGCAGATAATTTATGGTATTATACTATTCGCTAATTTCGCTGAAAAAGTGAATCAATCTTGGAGAGGTGGCAGAGCGGTTGAATGCGGCGGTCTCGAAAACCGTTGTGGGGGCGACTCCACCGGGGGTTCGAATCCCCCCCTCTCCGCCAGATGTAAAGTAATAATGCATGGGAAATAGCACAGAGCGCGGGTCCGCTTCAATGACTTTATCGACGAAACTTTTAAACCGCATTCTCTTATACACGTCATCCGCATCGGCGGTATCTATTTGATGAAAACATATAGCATCTTTGTTTTGCACAGAGAACAACACTTATAAAGGCGTTGAAGCGGATTTGCGCTTTGTGCTATGTCATTGTTAAAGGCTTTTGAAGTATGCCTCACATCCGGATGATTATGGATTATGGTTATAATCTGTTACCGTTTTGTGCTATAGTTCTATGTAAGAATTCCGATAAAAATAATAGCTATGAAAAAAGTGCGCATTCTAACTACTATTGTTCTCTGTGCATTTCTGCCGGCCGCGGCATACGCTGCGGATAAACCTCCCGCTGAAAAGATAGAACCCGCTAAACCCCAACAACAGGTCGAACAAAAGCAGCCCGATAAAAGCGGTTTTGATATTATTATTCTGATGGACAGCTCGGGAAGCATGAAAAAGACCGACCCTCAGAGCTACAGAAAACCGGCGGCGCGGCTTTTTATATCCCTTTTAGGCGCGGATGATAATGTCGGTATTATAAGCTTCGGAGATTCCGCAAAGGTGTTGGCGCCTCTTACGAAGAATACAAAGAAGAATCAGGGAAGGCTTTTCGATGCGGTCAACAAAGTAACGTCAAAGGAGTTTTCCACTAACATCACCGATGCCGTGAAAAAAGGATTTGAAGAGCTTAAATCTTCAAGCAGGAAAAACAGGGCGCTAATCCTCATGTCCGACGGCAAGCTTGCGCTCGGCTCAAAGGAGAAGGATGAGACGGCATTTGCAGAATTATCGAAGCTTTTGCCTGAACTGGCGAAGGCCGGGATAAAGCTTTATTCCATCGCCTTTACCGAACTGTCGGATGCAAAGCTCCTCGAGGATATGGCGAAGGCCACAGGAGGCTTTTTCAGACTCGCAAAGGAAGATAAAGACCTTCATGTTATATTCGCATCCATCTTCGAAAAGATCAAATCCCCCGACACCGTGCCGCTTGAGGGTGATTTCTTCAGCATTGACAAGGATATAAACGAGGCTATACTGCTTATCAGCAAGGCGCCCGGAACATCTACCGCACTTGTCGATCCATCTAAAAAGAAACACGGCCCTGCAAAATACGGAAAAAATATGCAGTGGTACGAATCAAAGACCTTTGACATGATTACCATTAAAGAGCCGGCAGAGGGCGCGTGGAGAGTGAAGCTCAGCACTAAAGAGGGGAATAAGGTCTTTGTAATAACGAATCTCAGCCTTAAAAGCTCTTTTGACAAAGGTTTTGTCAATAAGGGAGACTCCATAAAGATAGATGCATGGCTTGAAAAAGAAGGAGGCATGTTGGCGGAGAAAACCGTACTCGAGCAGGTTTCTTTTGTCGCCGAGATCACGACCCCTGACGGCAAAAGCACAAAGCTCGGACTTCATGACAGCGGTAAAGACGGAAGGTATTCCGCTGTTTTAACAATCAACAACGCCGGTGAACACGCAGTAAAAATAGCGGCGGAAAGCAAGACATTCAAAAGGGAGAAGGTCATTCAGTTTAAAGCTGTTGAACCGCCCCCTCAAAAGGCGGCGGCGCAGCCTGCCGTGAAGACCGAAGCGGGGTCTTCCTGGAATAAGGTGCTCATTAAATTCGGCATTATAAACCTGTCGCTTTTAGTTGCTGCCGGTATTTTTTTGTTTGCGAGGAAGGCGCTTATTATGAGAGAATTAAAAACCAAAAAGAGGAAGGAAAAGAAATGATAATAGCTATCGATGCCCTTTATTTCCTGCTGCTTGTCGAGTTCGCGCTGATAATGCTGCTGTTGACGATATATTTCTTTTCAAAAAACAGGAAACACGCGATGCTTTATCGGAAGACCATGAAGGAACTCGCAGACGCAAAGCATATAGCCGAAGGACAAACCGGCGGGGAACCTGCGCCGCTTCCTGAGACGGCAGCGGCAAAGCAGCCGGAAGAGGCGTCAGGAGAGCCGCAGCCTTCCGCTCATGCGGTAGAGACGGCAGAGGCTGCCGGTGAAAGCCCCATGGTCGTCAAGGTCGATAAGATGCATCGCATAATCGATTTTCAGAAGGGCAAGATACTTGACCTGATGTGTTACAAGGATATATTTGACGGCGCGCAGACGAAGCTGTCGTCGATTCAGGACGGCTATAATAACTTGAAGAACAGATTTGTTACTCAGTTCGGAGAGTCGCCTGAAAATAAGGGTATCAAGGAGATGATGGAGACGTTTGAGGGCAATAACAAGGAACTCGAATCGTATGTTGAAATACTCTCAAAAGAGAACGAAAACCTCAACGGAAAGTTTCAAGTATGGGAAGACGAATTGAAAAAAATATGGGAAGAGGCCAAGGATGTAGAAGGCGTAGGCGCGGGGATGGATGAGGGCAAGTACGGGGAGTTGATGCAGGAAAGGGAGAAGTTAAGGCAGACATTGACGGAATTCGAGTCCAAGCTGCAGGAAAAGAGCAAGATGTTTGATGATATGCAGAAGCAGTACGAGGACATGGAAAAGGAATACATGATTTTATACAATCAGCAGCAAGAGCAACAGCAACAGCCTGAGTAATAAAGCTCAATTATTGCCGGTCTGATTTTT
>JACREW010000288.1 GCA_016212685.1 Nitrospirota bacterium | reverse complement strand
GAGGAGTATCTGAGGCTGAAAATACTGACTTGTATGTTGCCGGAGATATAGGAAAGTGCTCAAAACTACCCACACGATTACGCGAAGACCCATATTTTCATTGATGTCCCCCATCTTCTCAAAATGCCCAATATTATTCGACTCGTTCTCAGTCCACACGCTGCTACCTCAAACAGCTTTTACCCCGCCGTTTTAAACTCCTTCTCTATCCTCTCAACCCAAAACATCTTCATTTTTAACTTTTCAATTTCGATTCTTTTAATCCTTCTTTAGCAATCTTTTTTGAAACCTTCTTTTTCGTATATTTCCTTTCGTCGCCAATACCGACTTTTCTGCCCTTTGCAATACCGCCAAGGTCGAAAATTGATTTCTTTTTTGATATCATACCGCTAACCTCCAATCGGCAGATTCGCTCCCTCCAACTCCCTCACATCCCCTACCCTCGCAACACTGCCGTCTTTTTTGAGATAGACGACTTCTTTTATCATGGCGTTCTGGATCATGCGGCGGCATAACAAACACGGCTTGCCTTCGGCGAATGTATTGTCTTCTTCAAAGCCTGCGATGTAGATGGTCGCGCCCTTCATGCGCTCAGGTTGGCCGTTGATAACCGCGTTCTGCTCCGCATGCACCGCTTCGCAGAGTTCGTACCTTTCTCCGGCAGGGACATTAAGTTCCTGCCTTTTGCAGCTTCCTTTGTCAACGCAGTTCATAGAGCCGCGCGGCGCGCCGTTGTAGCCCGTGCTTACAATGACATTGTCTTTCACGATTACAGCGCCGTAGCGTCTTCTCAGGCAGGTTGAACGTGAGGAGACAACCTTTGCTATCTCAAGAAAATATTCTTCCCAGATTGGTCTGATAAATGTTTTTTTACCGTTACCGCTCATGTTTTCTCCTCTTAATATCATTAAATAGAAAAAGGTTTGGTATAGTATTGGAGCGGCTTACCCGCACTTTGTAAATCCGCAGCTATGGCATACGGCGCATCCGCCTTCGTGCTCCACTGCTCCCCCGCATTCAGGGCATGCCCCTATCTGCATAACAACGCTGTGCTTAGACTTGCCGTTGCCCTTTTCTTCCTTTTCAGGATGGTGCGAATACTTTTCTATGGCATTTGCAATGGCATCGGAGCATGAAAGCACCCTTCCGCCTTCATACCATTCAGGCTGGTGGCACGAGATGCCTTTGAGTTGTTTCACTATCTCGTCGGGCTCTATATCAGCCCTCAGTCCGAGAGATATGAGCCTTCCTATGGCCTCTGCCTGGCTTGCAACGCAGCCTCCGGCCTTTCCTATGTTTGTGAATACCTCAAAGGGCTTGCCGTTTTCATCCTCATTTATCGTCACATAGAGATGACCGCAGCCTGTCTTTATCAGCCTCGTAGTCCCTTTGATGACCGCAGGCCTCTTTTTGGGAACTATCCTTGCCCTTGTCTCCTGCTTAGGCTTATCTTCGGCTTTCTTTGTGGAAAGCACCTGCTCTTCGCGCGAGCCGTCGCGGTAAACGGTTACGCCCTTGCAGCCGAGCTTATGCGCAAGTATATATGCCTCCTCCACATCCTTTGTTGTCGCCTCATGGGCGAAGTTCACGGTTTTAGAAACGGCATTGTCGACGTATTTCTGAAACGCCGCTTGCATCTTTATATGGTCGATAGGAGAAATGTCGTGCGCTGTTACAAAAATATTTCTCATCTCTTCCGAAAATTCATTGAAGTGCGTTATCGAGCCTGTTTCAGCGACCCTCTCCATAAGCTCCCTGCTCCAGAACCCCGCATCCTTTGCCTCTTTTTCGAAATGGGGATTGACCTCTATCATCTTGGTTCCTTCCATGACGTTTCTCACAAAGGACACTGCAAACAGAGGCTCTATGCCTGAGGAGCATCCCGCGATTATGGAAAGGGTGCCTGTCGGAGCAATAGTGGTTACCGTAGCGTTCCTTACCGCCATTTCGCCGTTATAGATGCTGTTCTCATAGTTCGGGAACACGCCCCTTTCTTCAGCGAGGGCGCACGATGCGAGCCTGCTCTCCGTCTGGATGAAGCCCATCAGCCTTTCCGCGAGCTTTATGGCGTCCTCAGAGCCGTAGGGAATCCTCAGTTGAATAAGCATATCCGCCCATCCCATGACTCCGAGCCCTATCTTCCTGTTCGATTTCGTCGTCTCATCTATCAGATGAAGTGGATATTTATTTACATCGATGACATTGTCGAGAAAGTGAACCGCCTTCCATGCCGTGTCTTTAAGCTTTTGCCAGTCAACTTCATATATCTGTGTTCTGTTTTCTGTGCCCTGTTCTCTGATTTTTACCATCTTTGCTAAATTAATGGAGCCTAAGTTGCATGATTCATAAGGCATGAGCGGCTGCTCTCCGCATGGATTGGTGGATTCTATCTCTCCAAGCGCGGGCGTGGGATTCGACGCGTTTATCCTGTCGAGGAACACTATTCCGGGCTCTCCATTTTTCCATGCCTGACCTATTATCTTATCGAAGGCCTGCCTTGCCCTTATCCTTCCCGCGACCTTATTTGTCCTCGGATTTAAAAGCTCATATTCTCCATCCTCTTCCACCGCCTTCATGAACGCCTCGGTGAGTCCCACGGAAATATTGAAATTATTAAGCCTGCTGTTATGATCCTTGCATGTTATAAAATCAAGGATGTCGGGATGGTCAACGCGCAGGATGCCCATGTTCGCGCCCCTTCTTGTGCCGCCCTGCTTCACCGCCTCCGTCGCCGTGTCGAATACGGTCATAAATGATATAGGCCCTGACGAAATGCCCTTGGTGGAGCCGACAACATCGCCTTTCGGCCTCAATTTGGAGAAACCGAAGCCCGTTCCTCCTCCTGATTTATGGATGATTGCGGCATATTTAACCGCGTCAAATATGGATTCCATAGAATCGTCCACAGGAAGCACAAAACACGCGCTCAACTGCCCGAGCCTCCTGCCGGCATTCATAAGCGTGGGGCTGTTAGGAAGAAATGCGAACGATGTCATTAATTCATAAAATTCCTGCTCGATCTGTTGCACCCATATATCCGGCTTGCCGTAAAGGGCATCCGCCGAGGCCACATGCCGCGCTACCCTGCGGAAGAGATCCGAGGGAGTCTCTATAACCCTTCCTTCTTCATTTTTTTTGAGATACCTTTTCTCAAGGACTGTTGCGGCGTTAGGCGACAAATCGACGGCGCTTTCTGCTTTTTCCATAAAAATCCCCCCTGTTTTTTGCCCGGTCATATTCCTGCCGAGTTCTTTATTTAGTATTGCACCACCAATTAAACCACAATATATTGTGCATGTCAAGCAAAAAATGCATTTTTAACAATCCCCTGATTTATAAATTATTTTCCTGTGAAACGGCTGTGAATAATTTGTTTAGAAAAAAATCTGCTATAATTTTCTTATGAATCGGTTCGTGTTAGGACATCTTTTTATCATTCTTTTATCAGCCTTTTTGGCGATGCCGGTCGCGGCTGCCGAACCTGTCAAGATCGGAGTAACCCTCGGTCTTACGGGTAAATATGCAGAAATGTCGGATATGCAGATGAAGGGCTTCAGGTTATGGGAAAGGGATGTCAATAACAGGGACGGCATTTTGGGCAGACAGGTTCGGATTATAATATACGACGACAAAAGCAATCCTTCGACAGCCAGGTCCATTTATGAACACATTATATCGGCGGACAAGGCTGATTTTGTCTTCGGGCCATATTCGAGCGAGATAACAGAGGCGATACTTCCCGTAACAGAGAAACATGCTTATCCCGTTCTGATATCCGGAGCTTCTGCAGACAGGCTATGGCAGAAGGGCTATGCAAATGCATTCGGCATATATACCCCTGCAAGCAAATATACTATGGGCTTTTTCGAGATGATGGTAATAAACGGCTTAAAGGATGTAGCGATTATTCACGCGGATGACTCTTTCTCGACCAATGTCGCCGAAGGCTCAAAAAAATGGGCGGAGAGATTCGGCCTGAGGGTAGTTTTATATGAAGGCGTTAAAAAAGGCGCGCCTAATCTTGACGAGGCTGCAAAAAAAGCAAAGGCATCCGCCGCCCATATCGTCATTGTCTGCGGACATTTCGATGAGGCTGTAAACATGCGCTTAGCGCTGAAGAGAATCGGGTGGCATCCAAAGGCATACTTCGCCTCTGTAGGGCCGGTGATGCAGGCCTTTCATGACAGGCTCAAATCCGATGCGGAGCATGTTTTTTCATCATCCCAGTGGGAGCATCACGGGGGATTGCTTCCTCACGGCTGCCACGAATTTTATCATTCATATATCCAGATATATAAAGGAGAGCCTTCGTATCATGCAGCGACTGCTTATGCTGCAGGTCAAATATTGGAATCTGCCATAAAAAAATCCGGAAGTTTCGACAAGAATAAAATAAGAGACCTTTTATCCGCAATGGATGCAATAACCATCATCGGCAGGTATGGCGTTGACAGGGCAGGGATGCAGATAAAGCACTTCAATTTTATTATCCAATGGCAGAAGGGTAAAAAGGAGCTTGTCTGGCCTGAAGAGCTAAGGACGGCAAAGCCGATATTCAAGTGAAGGCGCATCTACGCAAAATAGCAAACAACCTTGCATTCAGGATTATCGCACCTATAGCCGCATTCACGCTGACAGCAGGATTCTTTATGTATTTATTCGTCCTGACTACAATATCGGATTTTGTAGACAGCCATATAAAGGAAAATATGATCGAGCTTTCACGCTATGCATACAACATCTGCGACAGCAACCTCAATGAGCTTTTAAAGGCAGGGTTGATCAAAAATGAAAAAGCCGTAAAGATCAAGAAGGCTTTAACCATCGGGATGCTGGAAGATTTTATGACGACAAACAGCCTTAAAGGTTCGATTATAGAAAATGATAGAGCGATATTGAGCACAGGTGATAGTACAGAGGAGCTTTTGGGGAAAGAACACAAAAGGCAGCATGATCTCCTGACGGAAACGGAATTCGGAGAGGCGTTTATAAATATTGAATACGGCGGCAGGAAATATTATGTAAACCACACGCATTTTCAACCATGGGAATGGCATATAGTCCTGATAAAAGACGCAGCGCAATACTCTGAAATGCAAAATAACGTAAGGCTTGCGTATTTGGTCACCGGGATTATATTTTCCATATCGGTTGTGCTGCTTATCTGTTATTTAAACATGACCATCAAATCCCCTGTTGCCAGGATCATAACCCCCATCAAAAAGGGCGAGACGCCCGAATACAAAGGCATACATGAATTTGAATTCATAAGCGACAGCATCAAGGACATGATGTTTGAAAAGGAAAGGCTGATGAAACAAATAATAGAGGAGCAAAAGCTTAAAGGCATTAGGGTGCTCGCGAGCGGCGTTGCCCACAACTTCAATAATATACTGGTGGGGGTTCTCGGATACGCCTCTCTTATAAGGACGTGGCTTGAGGAAGCTAAAAACAATAAACAACCTATCGAGGGAGAACTGCTCGATGATATATTAAAGTATCTGAGGACAGTAGAATCTTCCGCTCAGAAGGCAGGCGCGCTCGCAAAGGAATTGGCGGAACTCTCGAGAAAAAGGGTATTGGAAAAGGATTTCATTAGGCAGGTGGACATAAACGCAGCGGTAACAGAACTCGCACGTCTGCTAAAAAATACCTTCCCAAAAAATATCGAGATCAGCGCCAATCTATCTGCAAACCTGCCGCTGATTAAGGGGAACGCCTCCCAATTGGAACAAGCCATTCTTAATATCTGCATAAACAGCAAAGACACCATGCCGGACGGCGGCATTTTGATGATAGACACATATTTCACTTCCCTGACATCTAAAAATCCTCAGTATCCCTATATCAAACCAGGCAATTATGCGACAATCGAGATTACCGACACAGGGGAAGGCATGGATGAGGAAACGCTAAATCACATTTTCGAGCCGTTCTTCACCACAAAGGAGCCGGATAAGGGCACAGGCCTCGGCCTTGCGACTGTTTACGCCATCGTAAAGGCGCATCGCGGGTATGTCATCGCAAAAAGCGCTCCCAGCAAGGGTTCGACATTTACAATATATCTGCCGATATAATAGAATTCAAAATTAATGAAATTCACTCTGAAAAATTCTGACGCTAAAGCGCGGACAGGAGTCATAGAGACTTCACGCGGAACGATTCATACCCCTGCATTCATGCCTGTTGGCACTCAGGGGACGGTTAAGGCGATGTCTTCCGAAGAGCTGAAGGAAATTGGAGCGGAGATAATCCTATCCAATGCCTACCATTTATATCTTAGGCCCGGACATGAAATAATACATCGATTAGGCGGCCTCCATAAATTCATAAACTGGGAGAAGCCGCTACTCACGGACAGCGGCGGCTTTCAGGTCTACAGCCTCTCTTCTCTCAGAAAGATACGGGAAGACGGAGTCGAATTCAGATCGCACATCGACGGCTCTCTTCACTTATTAGGCCCTGAAAAGGCAATGGAAATACAGGCCATGCTCGGCTCCGATATTGCAATGGCCTTCGACGAATGCACTCCGTATCCCGCTGAATATGAGTATGCCGTGAAGTCCCTCGAACTCACGACAACATGGGCGAAGAGATGTAAGGAATATTGCGAATCGGTGAAACGGAGAATCGGTGAAACGGAGATAAAGAGATACGAAGATTCGGAAAATTCACCCATTCACCCATTCATCCATTCACCCATTCAGTCTCTCTTTGGCATTATTCAGGGCGGAATGTATAGGGGCTTACGGAAAAGGAGTCTCGAAGAGCTTATGGAGATAGGCTTCGACGGATATGCATCAGGCGGATTGAGCGTGGGAGAGCCGAAAGAAGAGATGTACGAGACAATAGAATTCATCGCACCTCTGATGCCGGAAGGCAAGCCCCGGTATTTGATGGGCGTGGGCGATTTGCTGGACGTGATGCCGGCAGTAGAGAACGGCTTTGATATGTTCGACTGCGTCATGCCGACAAGAAATGCGAGGAACGGCACTTTATTTACAAGCAGAGGCAGGATAAGCATCAAAAGGACAGAGTTCAAGGCAGACCCCGATCCGCTCGACCCTGAATGCGGCTGTTACACATGCAGGAACTATTCGAAGGCGTATTTAAGGCATCTATTTCTTTCTAAGGAGATACTCTCCATGCGGCTCAATACGATACATAATCTCTATTTTTATCTCGACTTTTTCAGAAAAATGAGGGATGCTATAAACAATAAAACTTTCAGTAATTTTAAAAAGCGCTGGGAAGAAATATTACAGGTTGGAGTAATGGAGTAATGGTCAAAAAACTCAGATACCCAATACTCCATTTTGAAATGTTATGGGCAGGACATCCGAGATAAGAAAGGTTTTATTAATAACCCTTGCGCTGAATATCCTCGTTTCAGCGGCGAAGGTCTTTTACGGCTACATCACAAACTCGGTATCCATATTTTCCGACGGGTTTCATTCATTTTTCGACGGAATCTCCAATATTGTCGGACTCGTAGGCATTTATATCTCATCAAACCCGCCTGACGAAAAGCACCCTTACGGCCACAGGAAATATGAAACGGTCTTTACCATCTTCGTAGGGCTTCTGATGCTCCTTACATGCTTCGAAGTCTTTAAAAAAGTTTATGAATCATTTGCCGGACGGCACGAGACAACGGTAACAGGGGCGAGCTTTATAGTCATGATAGTCACAATGGCGATAAACGTATTCGTCTCGATATACGAAAAACGAAAGGGACTAAGACTTAACAGCGAATTCCTCATTGCCGACTCTCAGCATACAAAAAGCGATATCTATGTGTCGATAGGCGTTATCGTGAGCCTTATCTTTATCAAGCTCGGCTTTCCGCTCGCGGATCCAATCGCAGGGGCGGTAGTAGGCATTTTTATCGCAAAGGCGGGCATAGACATTATAAAAGGTTCTACAGAAACGCTTGTGGACAGCTCGCAGACCGACATATCTCTTATCAAAGACATAGCGTGCAATGTGGACGGAGTGATCGAATGCCACAAAATCAGGACGAGGGGAACAAAGGGGCAGATATTCGTAGATCTGCACATGCTCGTGAATCCAGCCCTGTCTGTGGAGGAGGCGCACGCCATTGCGGAGAGGGCGGAAAGGGTCATAAAGGAAAGGCTTCCCGAAGTCGCGGACGTGGTTGTTCATATAGAGCCATCGCAATAAAAGTTCATTGAGTTTGTTGTGTCCATTGAGTTTGTTGTGTTATATTGTATGAAAATTTTAATTAACTCCATAACTCTATAAACTCAATCGCCGGTGTGGTGGAATGGCAGACGCGGCGGACTCAAAATCCGCTGTCCGCAAGGGCATGAGAGTTCGAATCTCTCCACCGGCATTGTCTGCTTTCCTTGACTTTTCGACTGACCGGTCAGTATAATAATCCATGCTCGGTAAAAAAGATTCCATACTCGGCGCCGCTACCGGTCTTTTCTCCAAACGGCCGTATCACATGGTGGCCATGGACGATATAGCGCGGAAGGCGAGGGTAGCGAAGGGAACCCTTTATTACCATTTC
>JACREW010000018.1 GCA_016212685.1 Nitrospirota bacterium | reverse complement strand
GCCTTGCTCGCCGCCCAGGTCGCCCGCACACCCGAGGCCGTCGCGCTGTCCCACGACGGGCGCTCGTGGACCTACCGCGACCTCGACGAGGCCTCAAACCGGTTGGCACACCGACTTTCCGAGCAGGGAGCCCGCCCTGGTGCGACTGTGGCCGTATTGTTCGACCGCGGCGCCGACGCCATCGTGGCGATGACCGCAGTGCTGAAGACCGGAGCAGCCTGTAAAAATCAAAGCGCTGCTTGTCTATATATCTTTCGAGATCCAAAAAACCGAGCCTTTTCTTGACGCTGTCAGGCAGAATATAATCCATTCCGGGCCGTTGAGGCATATCTCCGTCCGTCAATCCTCCCGCGTAAACATATTCCGATGCTAATCCGGATATTTCGGATATTTCCATCACCCTTACCCCGGCGCCTTCCGAATCGGCATAGGAAGCATTGAAAATATGGGAGAGCGCATTTATGAATTCATGCAGGCTGACCGGGTGCGGATGCAGCATTCCTAAAAAAGAGATATTTTCAAGCGCTTCTCCAGCCGTCCTGCGGATATCCGCCATTGATTGCTCCAAAGACAATGACATAAAACCGAAATCGTCCAGAAGCCTCCTGAGCAAATCCGCATAGGTCGGTAAACCCGCTCCGTTTTTAACTTCATCGAGCGGCCTGAGCTTTTCAAAAATCCATTTCATATCCTTTTCTATATCAGCCTTCTCTCTCATAAGGCTGATATCAACCGTCTCGGAGCCGTAACCGATAAAATCCATCCACGCGTCCTTGCCGGATACGATACCCGACTGCAAAGAAAGGGTGGGAATCCATTTTTTCAAACTGTCCGGGATTTTGCCGAAATATCGCGATGATAGGAACTGTGAAAACTCAAGTCTCGGATAGCCGTCTGCAACGGAATCAAGCAGCGACAGGAGGTCGAGAAACGGCCCCGTCTTTCCCAAGGGCGTCCTTTTGGATATGTCGCAAGGTATGCCGTAGCGATGGAAAACCCTTTCGACCATGGCTGAATATTTGTTAAGGTCGGGAAATGCTACGACTACATTCTCAAGGCGCTTGAATTTTCCGGACACATATAACGACTTGATGTTCCTCGCGATGCCCTCAACCTCTTCTTCTATTCCGGGATATGCATAGTAAACAAAGGAGGCTATAGGCGATGGGCTATAGGTTATAGGTATTTCTCCCTCTTGCCTATTGCCTATAGCCTCTTGCCCTCCCTTTAGATATGTTTCTTCAACATCGAAATTTTCTTTCAAAAAATCCATATATCCTTTAATCAACGCCATGAAAGAGTTGTCGTATGGAACTGAGATAAATGTCTTATCAGAACATCGAATTATGGACTTCAAAAAATTCTTCTCCGCAGGCGTAGGATCATAAAAACCGTCGAGAATAAGCATCTCATACTTTCCGTCCGGCTCTACGATGTTTATTACATCGTCACTGTCTACCAACCCGTGATTCTCGCCGCTCAGCTTATATCTCCCGAATATTTCGAGGCTGTCCGTAATAACCCTCGAAAGAGACTCCGGGATATTGAGTTCGTGAAATATCCCCTCGAACTTAATTCTCAACGAATCGATATCGAGGTCGGGATAATACAGCTTCAAATCGCTTATAAGGCCATCTACCGCCGATGAAAAACCGATGCCCTTTCCCGAAATGCCTGAAAGTATAAGGGGTATCAGCATAGCGTCTATTATCCGCTTGTCGCCTGATGCCGAATACATTCTCTTGCAATATTGGCTTATGGTTGCCGTTTCAGGAGGGATATAGCATTTCCCGCCCTGTAAATCATGGAATGTTTTTTGCGCCTCTTTGACGTTTACAGGGGAAGACGATAAATAGAGGATATTGGAATAATCATTGCTTATATCGTATCCGGCGTCGCTTACCGCTTCTTTAAACAGGAATCCGGTGATATTTCTAAAGCCCGGCGGTGTGTAAAATATTTTGATCATCGGCATATGCCCCGAAAATATTGTATTATCCCGCCCTGAAATAATGCAAATAGATTGAAAAATTTTTATAGAATGACAGGTATGCCTCAAAACTTTTATAAACGATGAGATTAATTATAGTCGCTTGCAGGCGAGTCTAATTGACAGGTTATACTGAAATCGCCTTTAAATGGCGGGAGGGTTCTTAATAAGGTATCGCAGATAAAAGGTTTTTCGGCACACCTGTCATTCCTTATATTATTGCGTATTATGAAAATAGTTGAGAATAGGGTATAAATAGCAGTATTATATAGCACACTTTACTACCGGAGGGATTTATGATCATAGGCAGGCCTTTTTTGACAACCGAACAGATTCATGAAAAAGTTATCGAACTGGCGGACAGGATATCGAAAGATTACACAGGCAAGGAAATACTCGCAATCGGCATCCTAAAAGGGTCGTTCATGTTCTTTGCGGACATTATCAGGGCGCTTAAGACTCCGGTTACGCTCGACTTTATCATCGCGGCCAGTTACCTGAAAACGACTTCAACAGGCGAAGTCAAAATACATTACGACATGCGGGAAGATATAAAAGGAAAGCATGTGCTCCTGATAGACGATATAATAGACACAGGCATATCGTTGAATTACATAAGGGAACGGATATTGTCAAAAGGGCCTGCAAGCCTCAAGGTATGCGCGCTCCTCGACAAAAAAGAGCGGAGGGAAGTGAACGTGCCGATGGACTATATAGGCTTTGAAATCCCGAATCAGTTTTTCGTAGGCTACGGTCTCGATTACGACAACAACTACCGGAACCTGCCTTATATAGCGGTTTTCAAAAAAGAAACATAATAATAGGCAAGAGGCGATGGGCGATAGGCTATAGAAAATATTTTTCCCTATTGCCCCTTGCCTATAGCCTATTGCCTAAAAATGGAGGCTTTTATGTATAAATTAATGATAGAGACTTCTTTTGCCTCGGCCCATCAGTTAAGGGGCTATAAAGGGAAATGCGAAAACCTGCACGGTCATAACTGGAAGGTTCAGGCATATGTAACGGCAAAAAAACTCAATGATATAGACATCGCTATCGATTTCCTTGACCTAAAGAGAATAACCAATGAAATCGTATTGCAGCTTGACCATAAATTCTTAAACAATATCCCGCCTTTTACAGAAAAAAATCCGTCGTCCGAAAACATCGCAAAATGGATATTCGAATCGCTGAGAGAAAAACTTGCCGGATATGAAAATGTAGAGGTCTCGGCGGTAACGGTATGGGAATCCGATACCGCGTCCGCGACATATTATGAAAAATAAGGAGAATTTTTAGTGGATATAAATTTTGCGACAAGACTTCTTGAAACGGCCATATCTAAAGGCGCTGACGAGGCTGAGGTTTATGTAAAAACATCGAAGAACCTGAGCATAGAGGTAAAGGAACAAAAAATCGAAGCATTGGAATCGTCCATGACTGCCGGCTATTCTATCAGGGTTATTAAGGACAAACGGCTCGGCTTTTCTTATTCCACTGACCCGCGCGAGTCGGACAGGGTTGCCGAAAATGCGATTGAGGCTGCGAAATACACCGAGCCCGATGATTATCTGGGATTGGCTACGCAAAGCAACGACCTGCCTTACGTCGAGATATTCGACGATAATATAGTCTCGCTGTCGGAGGATGAAGCAATACGCCGTACGCTCTTAATCGAAAAATCGGCCTTTAAGGAAGATAAACGGATAAAAAAGATCAGGAAGGCATCCGGAAGCTTCAGCACCGGAGATACTTATATCGTAAATTCTCACGGCGTCAATGTACATTACAAATCCACCGGATGTTCAGCCCAGATAATGGCAATAGCCGAAGAAGGCGGCGAAAGCCAGATGGGCTGGGACTATGAAGGAAACAGATATTTAAAAAACGTATCCTTCGAGCAGGTCGGCAGGAATGCGGCACGCCGGACAGCGCAGCTCCTCGGATCTCGAAAAATAAATCCTGCTAAGGGATTCGTCCTGCTCGACAATTCCGTTGCCGGGGAATTTTTGGGCATCCTTTCGCCGTCTCTTTCTTCGGAATCGGTTCAGAAAAAAAAATCCATGCTCGCGGGAAAAACAGGACAGCGGGTATTATGCGACAAGCTCAATATCATAGACAGCGGGCTGCTTGACGGAAGGCTCGGAAGCAAACCAGCCGACGCTGAAGGCGTTGCTACCTGCCGCAAGGCATTAATCGAAAGAGGAGTATTGAATGGTTTTCTATACAATACATATACCGCAAAAAAAGACGGCGTAAGATCCACAGGCAACGCGGCAAGGGGCGGTTTTACAGGCATGCCGTCCGTAGGTCCC
This sequence comes from Nitrospirota bacterium, assembly GCA_016212685.1. GTDB lineage: Bacteria > Nitrospirota > Thermodesulfovibrionia > Thermodesulfovibrionales > Dissulfurispiraceae > GWB2-47-37. The sequence goes on along the minus strand of JACREW010000018.1, from coordinate 832 downwards.
ACGAATCTTTATATAGAGCCGATATCGAAAGAGCATGAAGCTGATTTCAAAACGATTATCAAGACAATAGACAAGGGTCTTTATGTTATAGAAACCATGGGCATGCATACCGCGAACCCCATTTCGGGCGAGTTCTCGGTAGGAGCGTCGGGGTTATGGATAGAAAACGGAGAGATAAAATATCCTGTCAAAGAGGCCGTTATTTCAGGCGCAGTCCTCGACATGTTTAAAAACGTAGTTATGGTTGGCGACGACCTGAGATTTTATGGTAATATAGGCTCTCCAAGCCTTTTGATAGAAGGAATCGACATCAGCGGATAAGAACTATTTCAGCAGGAGGTTTTTTAAATGGACTACTTTTTGACCGAGGAACAGCAGATGATTCGCGACCTTGCGCGTCAGATTGCGGAAGAAAAGATTGTGCCTGTAAGGGCGGAACTCGATGAGAAAAATGAATATCCGTGGGAAGTAATAAAGACACTTGCCCAGTCGGACATGATAGGGCTTTTCATACCCGAAGAATACGGAGGCCTCGGCAAAGGCTGCCTCGAACTCTGCATAGCAGTAGAAGAACTTTCACGTGCATGCGTCGGCATATCTACCACATATGCTGCAAACGCGCTTGGCACATATCCGATACTTCTTTTCGGCACGGACGAGCAGAAAAAGAAATATCTTCCAGACATCGCAGCAGGCAAAAGGCTGGTTGCATTCGGATTGACGGAGGCTAACGCCGGAAGCGACGCGGGCGGGATACAGACCACGGCGAAACTCGAAGGCAATGAATACGTCTTAAACGGCACAAAACAATGGATCACAAACGGCGGAGAGG
>JACREW010000282.1 GCA_016212685.1 Nitrospirota bacterium | reverse complement strand
GGTCGCCGATTAAGCCTGTAGGGACATCGGGCATAATACGGCAGGCAAGCTCAACCCCCTTCTGATGAGCCCTTATTGCCATAACCTCGCTGAGATTTTCAACTACCTCTCTCAAATCAAAGTCAATCGCCTCGAGCGTCAGGTGACCAGCCTCAACATTGGACAGGTCAAGAAAATCGTTGATAAGGTCAAGGATATACTCACCAGCAGACCTGAACACCTGGACATACTGCCTCTGCTCCGGTGTCAGCTCGGTATCCCACAATAAATCAGCCATGCCTATTATTGCATTCATCGGTGTCCTTATCTCATGACTCATGCTGGCAAGAAACTCGCTCTTTGCCCGTGTTGCTGCCTCTGCTGCATCTTTTGCCTTATGCAATTCTTCGGTGCGATCCGTAACTTTCTGCTCGAGCGTCCGGCTGTAATCTTCCAGTTTTTCATAGGACGATCCGAGATTCTTTGCCATCTCCGTAAAAGCGCCTGTCAAAACGCCAATCTCGTCACGGCTTTGAATTGCTATGCCTTCCGCAGCATAGAAATTACCCAGCGCAAGCTCGTTGGCTTTCTTCGTGAGCATGGAAATGGGCTTTGTCAATTTCATGGAGATGTATATTACAATCAGGCTTCCGCCGGCGATGAACAAAAGCAGAATAAGCGATGAATTTAGTATTACTTTTTTGGTGCGGCTGTACATCTCTTTCTGAGATTCTTGTATTTCATTGCCGAGACGCTTCAGCGAGAAGCCGAGCCTCAATGTCCCCCACCGGTTAATGCTGACCTGTATGGGCATGATGAATTCGAGGTAGTCGCCATCCCCTTTTGTATATTTGTTTGTTGCAGCCTTGTCCTGGGACGCCGCAAAAAAGTCCTGCTTTTCGGCAAGCGTTTTCTGGGTCAATTCAGGCTGTAAGGTGTGGACATACGCCACACGGTTAACATCCATAAGTATGGCGTAACTGAGCTCCCCGCTCTCATTAACGGCTTCTTTCAGCAATTCCTGCATGTGGAATAGATTCAGGGATGCGATGTCATTCTCCACCTGCTGGGTCAGATTGACGGAGAGTGTCCTGCCGCGCCCGATAAGATTTTCTTCCATCAATTTTATCCGTGCATCCGATTCTTTCCGCAGGATTTCTCGCTGTGACTGCACCTGGAAAAGGCTCAATATCACCAGCAGGACGGTAACGAGAGCCGTCATAGGGAGGAGGAGCTTCCACTTAATGCCCAACGAGGCCTTCGTCTTACCTGAATATTTCTCCATTTTCTCCTGCCCTCTCTTTATAAAAGAACAAAAACCTGATTTTTGACAGGATATACAGGATAAAACAGGATAAAATATTTAAAAATTAATCCTGTCAATCTTGTTAATCCTGTCTAATGTTTTTATAATTTACTTTTAAAAATCATATTGCAAGGTAAGCGATATCTTACGGTCTATCGCCGTATAGATCGGGTATTCGTAATGGATATTATTTAAGAGGTTTATCGCGGACAGTTTTACAAAACCGCTCTTGCTTATTTTTTTAGATACCGCAAGGTCAATAGTGTAATAACTGCCTACCGGAATATTCGCTACCTCTTGATAGGTAACCTCAGAAACATAGCGTGACCGCAGGTCTATATCTGCAAAGCCCGAATAAAATATTCCACCGGAAATCTTATTCTCCGGCGCATTTTTCCATCTGGACTTGATACCCCCGCTGGCAATCTCGGCATATTGATAGGTATAGTTTAAAAAGGCATAGATATCGCTCGTAAGATATTTTTTTGTCTCGGCTTCGATGCCGGTAGTGGTAACTTCATCGGATATGTTGGTGTGCCCGATATTTAACTCGTTTGTAGAGGGATTGCTATAATAAACAATATAGCCAATCGTATCTGTCACCTTCTGATGAAACAACCCCAGATCGAGAAGGAATTTTGGCTCGGGCATATATCGTATTCCTATCTCGTACGAGACTGCATTTTCAGGCTTTAAAAGGCTGCCTTTGATGTTTTCCCCCTGCTGTGTCACCGCATTCGGAACTGCTCCCTTAAACCAGCCTGTGGGCCATGTAACGAAATAATAGTTTTCGTCAAAACCCGGACGGCGGAACGATGTGCCGCCCGAGAGCCTGATATTCGCCTTTTTATCTAAAAGATAGATGTTTAAAGCAAGCCGCGGCGTAACGACCCCTGACAATTTATTCCATTTGTCATATCTGAGACTTCCTGTCCATAATATGTTGTTATTTAGAAATCTTACTTCATCCTGCAGATAGGCAGAGAGGAGGTCGTCGGTTTCATCATAAGTATATGGAATGCTGTTTGCTATATTACGGCTTGCCTCCAGGTAGCTTATATTGCTGCCTGCAATAATAGTCTGACCGGGGAGTCCGTTAAATGTATACTGGATATCCGAGTCAATGCCGAGACCCTTCCGTACGCGATATTTATAAGCATAGGCGGAATTGCCGTAACGATAATTCTCCTGGTCAAGATTTCTTAGTCCGATTCGCAGCATCAGCTCGTCATTTTCCATGTTTATCTTCATCTGATTATTTAGGATTAGGGTGTTTTTATATGACTTATCAATCGTCCTATCGCCGGGACTCGGGTTATATCCTTCCCCGTCAGTCGTATATCCGCCTTCGCTAAAAAACTTCAGTCTGCTCCTTTTGTAGTCAAGCCTGTATGACATCAAAATAATCTCAGCCCAATCCTTGATTTCATAATTAGGTGCGGCACTCTTATCTTCAGGTGTCTGTCTCTCACCCCTGCCTTCGGTCTGTATGAATCCACCGGTCAAGGCAAATGACAGGTTATCCGAAAAGGTATGCGAAAAATGTGCAGTATTGTAGCTTGTACCCTTTTCGCCATAAGATACGGAGAGGGTGTCTTTTCTCTTGCCCGACTCTCTGGTAAATATGTTAATGACACCCACGAGTGCATCCGCGCCATATATTGCCGAGCCTGGACCTCTCATTACCTCTATACGCTCTATGTCGCTCAACGACAGAGGCAACGTGGGCCACTGTATACCGCTGTAGGGAGTTACATTCACCTCTTGTCCATCCATCAGTACGAGCATTTTAGATGTCTCGTCATAAGCAGAACCTCTGGCTGCAATATCCATATCCGTATATGTCTTTGTGTAACCGTCCATACCGACCACATACTGCAGAAGCTCCGGGATTGTGTTTGCAGGACTTCTGATAATCTCTTCGTGGGTTATAACAGATATTGCAGAAGGGGATTCTAAAATAGACTCTTCATGCCGCGAGGCGGTTACGACAGTCGCGGCAATGGCTTCTGCCCTGAGCCATCTCAGCTCTTCCATTAACTTATCTTCTTCTGCCTCTGTGATCGAGGGCATTGTGCATAGAAGAAATAACACGGATATAAAGGCAAAAGGTCTTAAAGAAATCTTTTCCATCCCATCCTCCATTTGTGCTCGTAAGGAAATTATAAAACCTTTAGCCACGAATAACACGAATGGACGCTAATTTAACACTAATTTTTTAAAATCTTTTTTAATTCGTGAATATTCGTAATATT
>JACREW010000281.1 GCA_016212685.1 Nitrospirota bacterium | reverse complement strand
AGTACCAGACAAAATATGGCTTCTCGTTGTTGCAGCTAAGTCGCGTCATTCGCGAAATGCTTTTCGAGAGAAAGGCCATTATTGATATCCTCACCCTGAAGCCTGACATGCTGAAAATGAGAATGGATGAACCCCTTCAGAAAATTACGTATTTTAAAAAATCGGCAAGAGAAAACAGGCGGTATGACAGGACAAATACTCGTAATAGACGATGAACCCGTTATAAGGGAAACCTTAAAGACCTTCCTCGAAGATACATACCATATCCTTTTCGCGCGAAGCGCAAGGGAAGGATTAAAAATGCTCTCTGAAGATCTGGGGCTTGTATTTCTCGACTATAAACTGCCGGACGCCACGGGCATCGAAGTATTGCTGCAAATAAGAAAGAGTTATCCTTCCTTGCCTGTTATCTTCATGACCGCTTACGGCAATGAAGACGTGTGCCGGGATGCCTTCGTATTGGGCGCAAGGGACTATATTAAAAAAACCTTTTTTAACCGAAGAGGCTATACGCGCAAAAGCTAATGTTTTAATTAGAATGAAGGGCAAACATGAACTTCGGCATAATAACCCGACCGCCCGGGCAATCGAACAGAAATTATTCTCAGAAGTCGGCGATACTTCGAGCCGTATTTTCGACAAGATACTGGAAATAAAAAGATACATAGATGAAAATTATGACAGGAGAATAAGCATTTCGGATGTAATTAAGAATTCTTGCATAAATAAGACCTACTTATGCAAATATTTCAAACTCATCACCGGGTATTCATTTGCGGATTATATCAACAACATCAGAGTTCAAAAAGCAAAAGAAATTCTGAAAAATAGAGAAATTCCTGTTACGGAAGTCGCAGCGCTGATGGGATACGGCAATTCAAGCTATTTTATAGAAGTATTCAAAAAATTTACAGGATACTCGCCACTGGAATTTCGCAAAATAATTGTCAAAAAATCCGATCACCCTTAATAGCCGCAAATCGGATGAACTTAAAAGGACGGATTATTCTTTCTTGTTTTCTTCTTCTTTTTCTCTCTCTTTCACCCGCCTCTCAAGCCTCTCCTTTATCGTCCTCACCCTGTTCTGGAATTGTTTTGTAACGGCGTCCGCCTCTTCGGGCGAACTGACCACGTGGGGCGTGACCATGACCACCAATTCCGTCTTCCTTACTTCATCGGATGTAACGCCGAACAGATGGCCTATTAAGGGGATTTTGCTCAACAAAGGAAGTCCCTCATTTGTCTTATTCTGCTGTTCGGATATCAGTCCCCCTATTATTAAGGTATGCCCGGTCTGCACGACTCCTATGGTCTCGGCCTTTCTTTTTGTGAAACTCGGGGAGGTTATGCCGGCAAGGGAGATGTCCACGCCCCTGCTGCTTATCTCCTGAGAGATCTTAAGTTTTACCATGTTTTTTTCGGATATATGGGGGGTAACCGCCAGAATAATTCCGGTTGTCCTGTATTGAATTTGTCCTGCCGCTACAAACGAGGTGGTTCCTGTAGTAGTAGATGTGGAAGGCTGCTGCTGGAAGCCTGTTGCTACCGGGATTTCTTCTCCTATCTCTATCTTTGCCTCTTTATTGTCCATTGCCAGTATATGCGGACTCGAAAGCACATTGAGTTTTCCGAGGCTCGCAAAGGCATTTAAAATAGCGCCGTATTTATCGGGCTTTATAATAGCGGCAAAGAGTGTTCCCGCTGCCGGCGTAGTAGTTATTTTTGTGACCTGCCCTGTTGTGGAATCGATGCTCGGACTGATCGTTCCGGGCTGTAATTCCGAGGTAAAGCCCGTTGCCAATGGGGTATGCTTGCCTTCTGCCGAGATCGCCCCTTTTAACATCCATTCGATGCCGAACTGTGTCTTGTCCGTAAGCGATACCTCGGCTATCAAAACCTCTATCAATACCTGTTTTGCTGGAATGTCCAGTTTTTTCAATGTCTCCAGAATCGTAAGGTAGCTCTTAGGACTCGCCTTTATAATGAGGGCGTTTATATCTTCATACGGCGCTATGATCAGCTCGCCTTCCACCTCTCCTGACAGCGCCTCAGTTACGGTCGGCAATGCCGGGGTCGCCGGCTGCGGAACCGGCGCCGGAGGAGCCGGCCTCGGAGTAACCGGCGGCTTTCCGGCTGCGGTCTTCTTTTCTACGTAAAGGCTCTTCAATATCTCGGCAAGTTTTTTTGCCTCTCCGTTCTCCACATAATAGACGAATGTCTTAACGGATTGCCGCTCTGTAGAAGGGATATCGAGGGCTTCTACTATCTTCATGAACTTCATAAGGCCGGAAGGAGGCGCGGTAACTATCAGGATATTGGACGGCTCATATACTATGAGGTCCGCTCCCCGGGGCATAAGGTTTCTCATTATATTCGTAATATCGCCTGCCCTGACATATTCGAGGTGAATAACCTGCGTTACAAAACCGGAATCGACCTGTAATTTTAGTTCTTTGCCCGATTGAACGCCTACCGGCTGCTGTTTAGCCTGCTCCAGAGGCACGATTTTATATACGACTCCATCCTTGACCGCGGTAAGGCCGTTCACCTCGAGTATCGCCTGAAATACCTGAAAGAGGTCGTTTATCGAAATTTTCTTATGAGAGTGGATTGTAACCTTCCCTGTAACATTCGGCGCGAGTATGTAATTCACGTTCAGCATCTCGCCGATGGCGGATATGACAGTGCCGAGGTCGGCGCCGTCGAAATTCAAGACTACGTGCCTATCCTTTGCGTCCTGCTCTACCCTTATAGGCTCTTCTTTTTTAAGCTGTTTTATTGCCAGGGGTTTCTGCGCGGAAGGCT
>JACREW010000280.1 GCA_016212685.1 Nitrospirota bacterium | reverse complement strand
AATAACAAGATTAGGGTTATGCAGAGACGGGCGTATGGGTTACGTGATGAGGAGTATCTGAGGCTGAAAATACTGACTTGTATGTTGCCGGAGATATAGGAAAGTGCTCAAAACTACCCACACGATTACGCGAAGACCCTCTTTTAATAAAGACATATTAGTGGGAGGATTTATGGAGAAATGGAAATGCAGTGTGTGCGGTTATGTGTACGACCCTGAAAACGGAGACCCTGATTCCGGGGTGCCCGCCGGAACTTCTTTCGAGCAATTACCCGACAGTTGGGTATGCCCCATATGCGGGGCGGGCAAGGATATGTTTGAGAAGGAATGACAAATCAAGAGAGCAGGGAGGAAGCCATGAATGCCGTAGAGATAGCGATTAAGATGGAAACCGACGCGATAAAGTTCTATAAAGAAGCGGCTGAAAAATGCAATCACGCAGTCGGCAAAAGGATGTTTCTATCGATATGCGAAGACGAAAAAAGGCACCTCGAAATGCTTTCACGGATATTCGAGGGGCTCGATATAAAGATAAAGGATGTCAGCCCCATGAAAAATATCAAAACGATCTTCGAACAGATGAAGGACGAAATGATGGAAAGGGTCGAAGCCAAAACCGATGAACTCGAAGCGTTCAAGATCGCGATGCGCATGGAAAAGGAAGGGATCGAATTTTATAAAAAGGCCGCGTCGGACGCTCCTGCGGAGAAGGAGAGGAATCTCTTTGAAAGGCTTGTACACGAAGAAGAGCAGCATTACGCAATATTTGCAAATACCTATTTTTTCATGCAGGACAGCGGAAGCTGGTTCATGTGGGAGGAACACAGCATCGTGGAGGGCTGAATGCCGTGGGCGTGATTTATCAGGCAAAGCAATTATGTAAACGTCTTTAGCGCAAACAGAATATCTTTATACTCAGCGCCAAAAAATGATTTGCTGATATTTAAAATAAATAATTTCCCTTTTTCGGTCACGGACAGTATTTTGCGTTCTTTTTTAAGGAATCCGTTTTCAATGAGCGCATCGATATGCCCTGAATATAATTCCTCTACCTGGATGCCGAAGCGGTCTGTAAAATCCTCTGTATCGATTGTCAAGTGCAAGATTCCGATTACCATATACCGTTCCATTTCTTCCTTGACGGTAAGACGTTTACCGAAAACGATAGGCGATTTGTTGTTTCTTATTCTCTCGATATATTCTTCCGGATTGTATGCCTTGCAAAACTCAAATCTGTTGACATGGGAATGCGATCCGGCTCCGAAGGCCAGCACCTCTATCAGATAGGTGTTATATTTGCTCTCAAAACATGGCTTTGCCCACGAGTCAATAGTATATTGCCGCAACCCGTTATCGCTCAAAACTGACCTCGTGTGAGCTGTGATGTCAGTCTCGACCTTTTCAGCTTCCTTTAAATATGTATTTTGATTGATGTATTTCTTGTAAAAGCGAGTGTTAGGCTTGATATTCAAACCAAATGCGCTGATGTGCGGGCATTCGAGGCGTAATGCCGTCTTCAAGTCGTTTGTCCATTGGGCCAATGTCTGCCCGGGTATTCGATACATCAGGTCTATGTTATAGTTGGCAATTCCTGCTTCTCGAATAGTATGCACTGCTTCGACAGATTCTTCGACCGAATGCAATCTGTTCAATTTCGCCAATAAGTCCCCGTTAAAGCTCTGCACCCCAAGGCTCACGCGGTTGACTCCGGCATCTACAGCCGCTTTCAGTTTTTTGTATGTACACGTTTTTGGGTTTGATTCGATAGTAATCTCCGTAGTATGTTTTAAAGAGAACGATTTCCTAACTGCCGAAATTATTCTGAATATCTGGTCATCGGTCAGGCATGTAGGCGTGCCGCCTCCTACATATACTACTACAACATCGTATCCTTGAAGCACGCCCTGCGATGTGGATGAGCGAATGTCGGTGATCAGCGCTTCGACATAGCGCTCCGCAATAGTCCTGTTGTAAATATACTTGTTATATGGACAATAATCGCAAAACCTGAGACAGAACGGGATATGGAGATAAATGGCCAGGGGTTTCTTCCTCCATATATCGAGATTCTCCGCATCCGGCAGGATAGGGGGATAATCATAGAAGCGATCAAGGTCTCTTTCAGCAAAAAGATTCATACTCACTCTTTTCTGTTGCTGCATTTCCCGAACGATCCGATCCTTTTCCCCATGTTCCAATAATCCCAAATATTGTAGGTTATGGGTCTTACCTTGCCTGCGTCGATTTCGTTGTCTGTAATAACATCCGGTGAGGCATACAGAGCGACCACCTCTCCAAGAAACATATCGTGAGACCCCAATGAGAGAGTGTTTCTTTTAATGCACTCCATACTTACGGGACATTCCTTAATCATTGGCGCGGAGATGCGGCGCGAAGGAACCGGCGTCAAATTCAAAGCGGAAAATTTATCTATATTTTTACCCGAGTGAGTTCCGCAGAAATCGGTTTCGTACAGATGATCCTCTGTGGGAATATTCACGGTCCAGCCGTCGGTCTCCATAAGCAGACGGTGCGAGTGGCGCTGCGGTCTTACTGATATGCTAATCATCGGTGGTGAAGAACAGACGACGCCTATCCATGATATCGTAATAATATTGATTCCTCCGGACATATTACCGCAGCCAACCAAAACGACCGGCAGGGGGAACAGATCCGCATCGGGTTTCAATGATAGCTTATCAGGCATCTTTTCAGGTACCTTTCGCATTAGTTTTTCACGTCGTAACCAAATCCATTTTCACCAGCTCGTCGAGGAAATCGAATATATCGTTCGTTTCTAAGTCTGTAATACGCAGGTCTTCTATCATACGCTTTCCAATCTCATGTCCGGTATTCTGTCCATTGCAGAGTTCTAGTATACGAATTCCCATGGCAGGCATTTCGTATAAATAGGAATCATGCCTATTAAAAACGATGTAACAATCCTCTGATCCGTCTTTTTTTTCCCAGACAACTCCGTCTCTTAAAATAATTTTTTTTTCGCGTATGCGTTCCACCTAAGCCCTCCCGTCGTTACATTCCACAATGCCCTGCTGTACGCAGTTTTTCAAGAAATCGTCGAGATCGGGGCTGTCATGCAAGGATCGTATCTGTTCGATTGTCCTTTGTCTGGAAAGCAGCGAGAACATGACATATAGCCTATCGCTCACTTTCCATTGTGTAATTTTATTGCCCGTGCGATAAAGAACAAGATTGATCGTGTCCCTATAACCATCGGCATTCCCTGCTCCACCGTTCGATAGGTCGTCAATAAATTGTCTGACATTAAAGGGAAACCGAACGAGTCGCGCTTTATCTGAAAACGATAATTCCATATCTTTTAAAGATTCCGGCGAATCGTATGAATGTATGGATTCGTTGAGGAGCGAGCGGACATGGATATAGCGCAAGACATTGGAAAGCAGCTCTCTTTCATACATGGAATCCACTTCATAGTATGCGAGAAGCATATCGAGTGTTTTTTCGAGAAAATGATACAAATTATTCCTCCAGTCGGCGGTGTGAAATTTCTCTATAAACACTTTTATAAAGTCCATCGCATTACAACCGCATCGGATTTTCAGGGCATAAAAGAACGTGCCGTATCCGTGTGCGTATGACAAATTAAGAACTTTGCCGATTTCATCGATAAGCCACATATCGTGGACTGAGAGTGTCGGAGATTTTAAAACATAGTAAAACGGCTCGGGATCGCAGACCAACCCGAAGCGCTCCTGCTCCTGCTTTAAAATAGTTCCGGGGAAAGCGCCAGTCGGAAAGACCACGATGGTAGCCGGCTTTTGGAGGACACACCACTCTATCGTGTCGGTCAGATCCTCGATGGTTTCATCGGGCAATCCTCCCATGACATGGAGAACAACGTGTATGTTTTTCTTATTCAGCAGTGCTATATTCCTTTCGATCTTAGCGATATTATGCTGTCTGTTCATTTGTGCGGCATTAGATTCAGAAATCGTCTGTATTCCTAACTCGACCAGCGTTATACCCGCTTCGACCATCGAATCGATCATCTCATCCGTAAAAAGCTCTCCCCTGGCTTCGATGTGAATAAGTGTGGAACGATTGTATTTCTTCAGATAGTTCAGTATGGTCGCGCAGCGTGAAACATCATGATTGAATGTCGGGTCCATTACGAAAAGGTTCTCAACGCCTCTGCCCAAAAGATAGGATAGTTCTTTCTCTATCCTATCCGGCGGAAAGTATCGAACACGGCGCGACCCGCGATTGTAATTACAATAACTGCAGGAGAAGGGGCACCCCCTGTATGTTTCGATACTGACATGACGCCTTACCGATTCGTTGTCCAGATCTATTACCCCTGTCAGATACGGCGAGGGGAGTTTATTGAGATCTTCGACTATATTGATGCCTACGTTATCGTATAAACTACCGTTTTTGCGGAACACAATTCCATGGATATCCGCCATGACGGCCTGATAATCGCTATTATTTAAAAAACGACCGATAATTTCGGTGAATACTTCTTCTCCCTCTCCCTTAATGATGATGTCGATTGCAGGATAACGTTCCATTAATTGGATGGCTCTGAACGTAGGGTCAGGGCCGCCAACGATAATGGTAATTCCAGGTCTTATGTCCTTCAACAAACCGGTTATGCTTAAGAGGGTCTCCATATTCCAGCAATGGCAGGAAAAGGCCGCAACGTCCGGCTCCGTTTTAAGAATCTCGTGAAGCAGGGCGAGCTTTTTGTACGTGCCGAGACGGTCGGAATGGAAGTAGAGATTTGTCACCTTTGTCTCATTTTGGAATTTTTGCTGCAAATAGGCTTGAATATACGCAAGCCCCAATGAGTAATCGAAGTTGTCTATATCCGGACTTGAATACCCCATGCCTATCAAACATATGTTCATGAAATACTACCCCCGGTTCAAATGCTTTTTATAAGGTTGTGTTCGAGAAATTTATCGGTCCGCAGCAACATGCTTTTCTTGAAAAATGGAGTCGCTCCGCATACAAGCGGGTCTCCATTATATTCTGCGGACAGCACTGGACATCTCAAAGAGCAGAAAATGCCTTGCGCATTGACCCGACAGGATTTGCAGGAACTGAAATCCTTCCACGTTATTTTCCTGAATTCCCGATTCCCCTCCTGCCATATTTCACGCAGATCCCTTCTGCGTATGTTTCCTATCAGGTATGAGGACGTTGATGCGCAGAGAGAGCAGGGATATACATCGCCATTTGCAGCTATGTACATAAGAGACCTGGAGCCTTTGCATCGTCTCGTCCAATTTACGATCCGGTAGCAAAGGTCAAGAAGTTTGCCGATGATAGCTCCGGCAGATGCATAATATCTTTCCTCATTTATGGTTTCCTTCAGATACATCTCCGCAGCTTTCTCGCTCGAGCCCTCTTTCAGCTCCAGTTCGGGGAATTGCCTTCCGCGTCCAAGGGGTGAAAAAGGGGCTGTGCCGTAATTGATATCGTTTTCGATACACCAATCGAAAAGCCTTTCCAGATCATGTAAATTGTCATTCATAACAGTGGAATTAACCCAGATGTTAAAACCTCTTTCCTTGCACATTAGAATCGTATTTTTCAATTCTTCAAAATCGACCCCACGTATCTCTTTATTCATCATGTAACCGTCAACACTTATATTTATATTGCAGGACTTTGCAATCCGATCCACAACACTGCCGTCGATCAATGTGCCGTTAGTATAGAGGGAGACTATAAAATCATTCGCCTCGAGATAGGCGAGGATTCTAAAAATATCGGGATGTAAAAAGGGTTCTCCGCCCGAGATACAGACACCGAATGTATTCAATGCTTTCAAACTGTCGATTAGTGCAAAAATCTCATCTGTATTTAGTTCATTTTGCATCCTGTCGCCGGCCTGGATATAACAATGCTTGCAGGTAAGGTTGCATTCTCTGGTTACTTCCAGATATGCGATCAATGGAGAATTCAGATGGAAATTGCTGTCGAACTCGACAGCAACACGCTTTAGAGCAAATCTTTCGGCATCCAGCGGGGTTGATATTGTGTGCAGCACATCATTTATTGCGGGATCGTAAAAACCCGTTGTGCCGTCGTCGAATACTATCAACTCACCGAATATCTCTGAGCTATGTCTT
>JACREW010000275.1 GCA_016212685.1 Nitrospirota bacterium | reverse complement strand
TTTTTCGATTTCAACTCTTTTGTCATAGTGCCGTCTTTAATGTGGTAGTCTTTGTTTTTTGCTTCACAAAACTCAATCACCTGACGGCTCAAATAGTTGTAAAAGCCCTTTTGGTCCCGATACTGCGAAACAATTGCATTATAGTTAAGCCTTCCAAAAATGATCTTGTCCACAAAAGCAACCGACTCCAGAATTTTTTTAAAGTTCTGTTCTATGATATTCGGCGTAGGATAAGGCTCTATGCTTACCCATGTCTTTACACCCTTTTTGTGAAGCGAATAAAGGCTTTTTATACGCTCCTTATAGGATGCTGAAAAGGGCTCGTATTCTTTTCTGAAATCTTCACTAAGTGAGATTAGCGTAATCCCGAATTCATTTGATTTGCTTAACTTTGCAAGCTCAACAGGCAAAACTCCCTTTGTCAGAGCAGTGCATCTAATGCCGGCTTCATTCAACTGCCTGATAAGCTTTGAAGTTAATTCCGATATTTCAGGATAACCGTACATAAAGGGGTCTGTGCTGAAGCACAGATGAACAAATTTTATTTTATCCTTATGCTTCAGTATTTCCTTCTGAAGCAGTTCAGCGGCATTTGAGACAATTTTAGGTTGAATCCACTCCTCGTAGCTTTTCACCTTTCCGAATCGCCGTGCCATAAGCATTGCGTAACACGGATACATACAACCGTGCGAGCAGCCTTCAACATGATTGATGGTGTAGTCGCCGTATTCAACACCGGTTTTGTAGAGAAGGGATTTTCTTTTTATCTGCGTGATTGCTTTTTTCATATTGGCCCCACTGTTATACGATATTTACCGTAATCCATAGCTGTCGCAGGCTTGCCGGTCTTTGTCACAGCAGGATGCCAGTCAATTCGCAACAATCCTTTTGTTTTCATGTCATCAACCGTATCTTTATAATGCTTTTCAGAAAATGTTATGCCATATCGCTGAATAAGAGCCACGATCAGGTCTTTCAGAAGAATATCTGCAGGCTTTGCTGAAACCAAATTTTTTATATTACCATGCAGGTCAAAACCCTGTTGTCGAGACATGTCCGGAAATTCATAATCGAAAAGCACCTGCTGCCCGCCTCGTTGATTCTCTATAATCTCATTCCATTTTTTATTCATGTTATCTGCCATCAGTATAAGACCGTCTTCATGGTTTGAGCCGAAAATAAGCCGATATTTTGGCAGATTAGTCGATTTGAGCTTGATTGGAATATTTACCGTGTATTTGAAAAGTTGATTTACTCTCCCATTATATTCCGAAAAAAACTGTTCTTCAGCAGTGTAAATATCAATTTGGCCGTTATAATAAGCTCTGAGAATTTTCTGCCAGTAATCCCCACCGGCAATAGAGTCCATCCTTTCTTTTGTGTTCACATCATCGTCAATTTCATAATCAGTCAAATCTTCATCAGCAAAAGAGTCTTCGTATGTCAGTAAACGACAGCCTTCACGCAGAAAGCCTGCGGAATTGAAGTTCATAAGCATTTCTACTGAATAGAAACCTCTGTTTTTAATCTGAACAAAGCTGGACAGGTCAAGACTTTTAATACCATACGGGTCAACGTAAAGAAAAAGGTTGTTATTGCTATCCAAAGCCAAGATTTTTTGCAGATTATCCTCATAGCTGCCGGAATAGACGGTTACACCTGCATAGCCCAAGAGGTTACTTTTCAACTCATCGTGATACTTCTTTTCGATGAAAACGCCTTGAATCTTATTGCCTATGTCAGGTTGTTTTAATAAATGCCCCTTTACTTGTTCGGCGATTATTAGTGGCGAGCCATTTTCGCCATCATCAAACTTGCCCCTGCCTGCAAAGCAATCGCAAATGACAATCGGCCTGCCAGTTCTAAGCACCTTTGACGTATAAGGTTTGAGGTAGTAATCAAGAATTCTGTCTTTAACGACAGACCATGACTTTTTCTCTTTAAAAAAGTTCTTTGTCTGCCCCATCACCTCACCTCCTTCATCACCACACTCTCAAATCCGAATACATCAACGGCCTTGACGCAGATTTTGCGTTTGCCGTTGATTATTTCTTTTTGCCTTTGACAACGATTTTCGGCAGTTGATCAATTAACGATTCAGGCATAATATATTTTCTTACTCCATTCCGAGATGCAGTTTTATCGCGTTCTCGACTTCATTTATCAAATGACTGTCAAGCGTGCCTATGTATTTTGTCAGACGCTCTTTATCAACCGCTCTCATCTGCGGTATTTTAAGCTTGGAATCCACATCAAGCCCGCTGTCATTTTTTCCTACAAATACCTCAAAGGGATAAACCTTCTCTGTTTTTGATGAAAACGGAATGACCATGACCGTTCTCAGATGCTTGTTCGCCTCGTTGCAGGAAATAATCAGGGCAGGCCTTTTCTTCTTGATCTCCGAGCCTCTGGAGGGATCAAAATCCACAAGGTATATATCACCTCGCGTCATCTTCAAGCCCGTCCTTCAGCGTATCTTCCCATTCCTTATAAGTTTCGTAATCCTCTTTTGCCGCCTCACGGTAAGCCGCTTCTATTTTTTTGCGTATCTTTTCTTTTTCCTCAATCTGCCTCCGTTCTCGTATAGACTCGGCTATGTAAGCTGATTTATTCTTTACTCCTGAAAGCATTCTTGCCACATCTTCCGGCAAAGTGATATTCAGTCTTGCTGTATTCATATGCGCCTCCTTTGTGTATTATAATACATTTAATAACAGGAAGCGAGTATGCCGAATTTTTCTGTCGAGTTTTTCCCTATGAATCCCAGTCGTCCTTCTCTAATCTTTCAATTGCAGACTTTTCTATAGCTTTAATCTCAGGCAATTTTTCCGGATGCTTTTTGTAGCCTTCTTTATATATCTTTATAAGGTTTTCATTTTCTATTTTTTTATAAAACGCATCCCTCTGCACCGGAATTTTTCCAGTCTTTCTGATAAGATGCATCAGTTCCTCTTTTGTCATCTCCTCGCCGGTTATTGCGCCCGCAGAATGGGTTATCTTTTCTTCTATTATTGTGCCGTCAATATCATCCGCGCCGAAAAGAAGCGCGACCTGCGAGATTTTTTCGCCGAGCATTATCCAGTATGCCTTTATGTGGTCGAAATTATCGAGGACAAGCCTGCTTACTGCGATGGTCATTAAATCATCTATTCCCGATGAATAAAACCCGCCGATCTCCGTATTCTTCGGATGATACGCCAATGGTATAAATGCCTGAAAGCCTCCGGTCCTGTCCTGTAAATCCCTCAGTTTCAAAAGATGGTCAACCCTGTCTTCGATGCTCTCCAAATGCCCGTAAAGCATGGTGGCATTTGTCTTTATGCCGGCGTTATGCGCAGCCTCCATTACCTCAAGCCATCTTTCGCCTGAAATCTTTTCAGGGCAGAGCCTGTTTCTTATGCCTTCGGCGAATATCTCCGCGCCTCCGCCCGGCATGAGGTCGAGACCGCTCTTTTTAAGTTCCGATAATGTATCATCAATGCCGAGACCGCTTATCTTCGACATATAATCGATCTCAACGGCAGTAAATGCCTTAACGGCAATAGACGGGAATTCCTTTTTTATCGACCTGAGCATATCGAGATAATATTGGAAAGGCCAATCCGGATGAAGTCCGCCGACGATATGAACCTCACTGAATCGGTGAATGGGTGAATCGGTGAATGGGTGAATCGGTGGAAGTTTCTCTCCGTTTCTCCGTTTGCCCGTTTCTCCGTTTCCCTTAAGTTTTTCGATAATCTCTTCGATCGTCAATTCATACGCTCCTGCTTCTCCCTTCGAACGGCTGAAGGCGCAGAATTTACAGCGGTTTATGCAGATATTGGTCGGATTGATATGCCTGTTGACTATGAAATAGGCATTTTTGGCGTTCTTCTTTTCGGATATATTATTCGCGAGCCTGCCGATCGCGAAAAAGTCCTCGCTCTCAAACAATGCGACGGCGTCTTCTTTTACAAGCCTCTTTCCGGTTATAACTTTATCGCTTATAGGGTTGAGCATCTTTCATTATAAAATAAAGATACCGAAATGTTAAAATATTTAGATGTCGAAATATGAATTGATAATCGAAGGCGCGAGACAGAATAACCTCAAGGACATTAATCTCAATATCCCTCATAACAAGGTTATAGCGGTCACAGGCGTTTCGGGTTCCGGAAAATCATCTTTGGCCTTCGATACCGTCTTTGCGGAAGGGCAGTGGAGGTTCATAGAATCGCTGTCAACGTATGCAAGGCTGTTCATCGAAAAGCTCGACAGGCCGGATGTCGATGCAATTCACAACATACGGCCTGCAATTGCGCTTGAGCAGAAAAATCCCGTTAAGGGCTCGCGCTCCACCGTAGGCACGCTCACTGAGATTTACGATTTGCTGAGGGTCTTATATTCGCGTATTGCCGTGCCTTACTGCCCTCAGTGCGGCAAAGAGATAAGAAAATGGGATACTTCACAGATAGTCTCGGAGCTTTTAGAGAAACATAACGGCGAAAGGGCAGTTATAATATTCGAAACGGATGAACCTCTCGAAAGCCTTAAACAAAGGGGGTTTCATAGGCTATGGCTCGATGGGGAGGCCAAGGATATTGATGATCTCAAATCTCAAATCTCAAATCTCAAATCAGTGGAAGTCGTCCTCGACAGGCTTGTCATCTGCGATGAGCCGCGCCTCTCCGACTCCATAGAAACGGCATGGAGAGAAGGAAAGGAAAGGCTCAAGGCAATTATTTTCAGACAGGCAATAGGCGATAGGCAAGAGGCTATAAAGGACATTTCGAGTTCCTATAGCCTATCGCCTATTGCCTATATGCGCGTTTTTTCATCCAAAAACTCCTGCGACGACTGCGGCATAGAGCGTCCGGAGCCAAGCCCCATACTTTTCTCCTTTAATCATCCCGTATGCGCATGCCCTGAGTGCAAGGGCTTCGGGAATATACTTATTTACGACGAGGACATCATTATTCCGGACAAACGCCTCTCGCTGTCAAAAGGCGCGATAGAACTATGGGAAAAACCCGGATACTCGTGGTGGAAGGAGCAAATGATAAAAGGCGCCAAAAAAAGCGGCATAGATATAAACAAGACATACGATAAATTCACAAAAGAAGAAAAAGACGCGCTCTTCAAAGGCAACCAGCACTTTTACGGCATAAACGGCTTTTTTGAAGAGATGGAGGGGAAAAGATACAAACTCCATGTCAGGGTATTGCTGAGCAGATACAGAAGCCCAGTTGTCTGCCCTAAGTGCGGCGGCAAAAGGCTTTGCGAGACCGGACTTTCATATAAAATAAACGGCATAGACATAGCGGATTTGTCGAACATGCCGGTATCGAAGATTCTGAATTTACTGGAAAACCTGCATCTGTCCCCCATGCAGAGGGATATCGCAAAAGAAGCCCTCAGGCAGATTGTCCTGAAACTCAAATTTTTCGAGCGCGTAGGGCTGGATTATCTCACATTGAGCAGGCAGGCGAAAACGTTATCCGGAGGAGAGTACCAGAGGGTAAACTTATCGAACCAGCTTGCGTCCGCTCTGACCGGAACTCTCTACGTGCTTGACGAGCCTACCATCGGGCTGCATCCGAGAGACACACGGCGGATCGCGGAAATAATGAGAGAGCTTTCATCCCTCGGTAATACCATAATCGTTGTGGAACACGACAAGGACATAATATCGTCAAGCGACTGGGTTATCGAAATGGGACCCGGAGGAGGTCATCTGGGCGGTGAGGTCGTATTTTCCGGCGCGATGGATGAGTTCCTAAAAACAAACACCCTGACGGCAAAATATATTAAAGGCGAAGGGCAAGAGGTAAAAGGCAAAGGGATTCCGGCCGTTAGCCCTAACCCTTTAGCCATTAAGCCATTACTATCTTTATACGGCGCATCCGGGAATAACCTCAGAAACATAGACCTCAAAGTCCCCCTCGAAACGCTCACGGTCGTAACAGGCGTATCCGGTTCAGGGAAAAGCAGTCTTGTTGTCGAGACGTTATACCTTGCGCTCGCAAGGCATTTCAGGATAGAACCCGAGCACCCTCTTTCGCATAAAAAGATTGACGGGATCGAAAAAATCAAAGGAGTCAGGCTTATAGATCAAACCCCTATCGGAAAAACTCCGAGATCGAATCCGTTGACATATCTCAAGCTATTCGATTCCATAAGAAAACTCTTTTCCCGTCAACTGGAGGCAAAGGCGCACGGCTATACTCCCGGCTTCTTTTCGTTCAACGTGCCGGGAGGCAGATGCGAGACCTGCAAGGGAGAGGGCTATCAAAGGATGGAGATGTATTTCTTCGAGGACATATTCGTGAGATGCGAAGACTGCAAGGGCCGAAGATATAAAGAGGACGCATTGAGGGTTGCATATAAGGGCAAAAATATAAGCGACATACTCGAGATGACCGTTGACGAGGCGTATGAATTTTTCTCAGGAACAGCCGAGATAAAATCTAAGCTTGCGACGATGATGGATATCGGGCTCGGCTATTTGAGACTCGGGCAGCCGGCTACAACCCTTTCGGGAGGAGAGGCGCAGAGGCTGAAGATCTGCGCGGAATTAAGCGAAAGCAGGACTATGTCCCCCTTGCGTAAAACCGCTGTGACAAAAGGCATGCTCTACATTCTCGATGAACCTACGGTCGGACTACATCACAACGATGTATTGAAGTTTATGCAGATTATAAGAAAATTAATTGAATCAGGGAACACGGTAGTAATTATTGAACATAATCTTGATGTGGCAAGTCAGGCTGATTGGGTTATAGACCTCGGTCCCGAAGGTGGAGAAAAAGGAGGGGCTATCATATTCGAGGGAACGCCCGATGAATTGAAGGATGCCAAAGGCTCATATACCGGGCAATATCTCAAAAAATATTTTTAAAGACCTCATCAAAAAAAGCGGCATCGGCAACGAACTCTATCTCCAGACATAGAATATTATCGATTTGAAATTTTGAACTTAAACCTCGAAGTTCTTTGATCTTCACCATATCCTTTTCTGTTGCAATCAAAAAGTCGCAGTTGAGAGTCTTGCTTTGTTCCGCGAGATAAAAAATGTCCGCTTGAGAATATCGATGATGGTCTCCGTAAATCTTAGAACCGGCCGTGTCCCTGCAAACGGACAGAACCGTTTGAATGAAGGATTCGGGATTCGCAATGCCGCAGAAGGCAAAAACCTTTTTATCTTTCAGCGTCTCAACCGGAAATTCCTCGCCTGAGGCATTTCTGACTTTAACTGTTTTGTATTCCGAAAAATATACGGAAGCGGAAGGATTGATGTGTTTGAGTTCACGCGACAACCCCCCCATCCCCCCCTTATCAAGGGGGGGCGGAGGGGGGGGTTTTGTTACAACGAAAACATCGGCCCTTTTTAATTCTTTCAAGGGTTCTCTGAGCGGGCCTATCGGAAGCATCTTCCTGTTTCCGAACAGATTAAGTCCGTCGATAAGAACAACGTCCATATCTCTATAAAGCTTCCAGTGCTGGAAACCATCATCGAGGATAAAGATAATTTGAGATTTGAAATTTAAAATTTGAGAGTTAAGATTCTCTATCGCAAACATGCCGCCTTCGTATCTGTCGGCGCATTTCACAACAGGAACATCTTTCAACCTCTCCGCCATCAATACAGGCTCATCACCGAAAAGAAGTGTTGGAGTTATGGAGTCTGGAGCGACAAAACACGGCCCTTTCGCCTTCCCTTTATATCCCTTTGTAAGAATTACCGGGCTAAGCCCTCTCTTCTTTGCTTCTTCTGCAATGGCAATGGTTGCCGGAGTTTTTCCCGTGCCGCCGACAGTAATATTGCCGATGCTGATAACAGGATAAGAGAGACGCTTTTGCCCTTTCAGCTTACGCCGCTTGTCAAAGGAATAGCCGATGTAGTAGAGAAGTTCAGGGAGCGTCATAATCGCCTCGCCATGTCGCAATCGGTAACGGACATGATCGCCTTTATCCGGTATTCTTGATTGCTGTTGAAATGGAGTTTCATATTAGTTTATTTCCTAAAAATATTTTTGTGATGATATTCTAAAAATTCTTTTGAAGGCAAAAATCTATCTGGCAAAACAATAGGTTGATTCTCATATTTAAGAAACAAATCAGCAACTAATTTTTCTTTTCTAAAATCATTAAAATATTTTGAGACTTTGATTTTATAATCAGCAGAAACAGTTATGAAGCCTTTGTCGAATGCCTTGTCATGAATTGAATTTAAACACAAACCATTATGAGGATTTAATCTGTTCTTTTCATCTTTTGCCCAAGGAATAATATGACTTGCAACTAAAAAATCTGGAATTGATAAACCTGTAATGCAACACTTCCAATTGTATGATGAAAGGATTGTTGAACGAAAAAAACTTTGATTAATCCTTGTTTTGATTATTGCCTCTCTTTCTTTTCCTGCTGGAATGTCATTAATGTTTATTTCTAAAATTTTCTCTAAAGGCTGATTAGTAAATTTTGAAATCAACAGTTCGCTTTCATA
>JACREW010000279.1 GCA_016212685.1 Nitrospirota bacterium | reverse complement strand
CGTCTTTTACCTCCCGAAGAGCGAAAGGGTATACGGTCGAAAATAACCGGCGAGTCTATTTTAGCCGAATTCCAGACATTAACGGATCTCGAAGACAAACTTCTCTCGGATTGGCTCAAGATGCTTAATGCAAAATTAGATGCTATTATCAATATGATTACATTTCAGAGGGAAGGGTTCGGTTCGCTTCCGTTTATGCAGGTTAATATCAGCGGCGGAGGCTTAAACTTTTCTTCAGCGGACAGATATAGCCCGGGCGACATAATCGAGATGAAAATGATGCTGCCGATGATACCTCCTGTGGCTATGTATATTTACGGAGAGGTTGTAAAGGTTGAAAAACAGGTAAATGGCAATAATATCGCCGTTAAATTCATAGAGATGGACGAAGAAATAAGAGATGAAATAGTCAAGTTCGTTTTTAGAAGGCAGCGCGAAATGCTCAGGGAAAAGCGGAGGTAAGCGTTTAGATGTTGACTATAATAGGCGCTGTTGTTGTTCTGGGCATGGTCATCGGCGGGTATCTCATGGAGCACGGGAATCTTGCCCTCCTTTTTCAGCCTGCAGAGTTGGTTATTATCGGCGGCGCCGCATTAGGCGCTTTTATAATCTCTTCGCCGATGAAGGTTATAAAGGCGGTTATCGGCGGTGTTTTCAAAATACTCAGCGGAAAGGCATATTCAAAAACCGATTATATGGAAGTCCTCATGATGTTTTCGGAGATATTCTCGAAGATCAGGAAGGAGGGGCTCGTTTCCATAGAAGCGGATGTCGATGACCCTGAAAACAGCAAAATTTTCAGCAATTATCCTAAATTCCTGAAGAACCATCACGCATTAATTTTAGTTACGGATACGCTCCGCACAGTCATGACGACGAGCATAGCGCCTCATGAGCTGGAATCGCTGATAGATACGGAAATCGAGGCATTGCATGAAGAGGAATTAATACCTTCGAGCGCTATAAGTAATATTGCCGACGGCATGCCGGCGCTCGGTATCGTTGCTGCGGTTTTAGGGGTCGTTATTACCATGCAAAAAATAAGCGAGCCTCCTGAGGTATTGGGTCACAGCATCGGCGCTGCGCTTGTCGGCACCTTTTTAGGCGTATTGCTGAGCTACGGGTTTGTAGGGCCGGTCGGAAGGAATTTAGGCTATCTCGCCAACGAGCAGAAAGAATACCTTAATGTTTTGAAGACCGGCCTGGTCGCATTTGTCGGAGGCGCTGCCCCCCAGATAGCGGTTGAATTCGGCAGGAGGGTAATTCCGAGCAGTGTAAAACCTTCCTTTGTAGAGGTCGAGGAAGCATTAAGAGGACTCAAAAAATAGGAAAGAGGCAATGGGCAATAGGCAATAGGCGATATTTTTAATTCGTTTCGCTTGTAGAGGTATTTAATTTTTCTAGAGCCTATTGCCTATCGCCTGATTTATATGGCAGACAAAGGCAAATCCATAATCATCAAAAAAATCAAGAAGGGTCACGGCGGGCATCACGGCGGCGCGTGGAAGGTTGCGTATGCCGACTTTGTTACCGCAATGATGGCATTCTTCTTGTTGTTGTGGCTTATGACCATGACCGATCAGCAAAAGAAGATTGCTTTATCGAAGTACTTTACGGATTTCAGCATGTTTGAAAAATCAGGGACATCGATGCTGAAAGAAGGATACTCCGGCGTTATGAAAGATCCCGGAGGTGGAAAAATGTCTACGCTGGATATCGGTAAAAAAGCCGCAATGGGCCAGTCCGAGTTGTTGAAAGATAAACTGAAAAAAGAGATAGAGGAGAAATTACAGTCATTGAAAGACCAGACCGCTGTAGAGATATTTGAAGGCGGAGTCAGGATACAGATTTTCGATCTGGAAGGAAAATCAATGTTCCTCCCCGGCAGCGCTCAGCTTAGTCAAAGCGCTAAACAGATTATAAAGTTAGTCGGCGAAAACATAAGAGAATTGCCTAATAAGATTGCGGTGGAAGGGCATACAGACGCGGCTCCGCTTAAGAAAGGGCAGATTACGAACTGGGAGCTTTCCACGGACAGGGCATCATCTGCAAGGAGAGAACTTGAATTGAATGGTGTGAAGCATGACCAGATCGCAAGGGTTGTCGGCTATGCGGATACCGAGCCGCTCATTAAGGAGCGTCCGACTGATCCACAAAATAGGAGAATAAGCATAATTCTGCTTCAGTCAAAAGTAGCGGAGATGACCCAGCCCACAAAGGCTGCTCCTGAGGCTAAACCGGCTCAGCCGCCACCTCCTCCTCCGCCATCGCCGGTACAGCAAGAACCTGCGGTTAAAAAAACGCCTGCATTTCCGCAGGATCAGAAAAAAGATGCCGGCGGACTGGATTTGGGCATAAGGCCGAAAGGACCAATAGAAATTAAAGGTCCTATTAAGGATGT
Source organism: Nitrospirota bacterium (assembly GCA_016212685.1). Classification (GTDB taxonomy): domain Bacteria; phylum Nitrospirota; class Thermodesulfovibrionia; order Thermodesulfovibrionales; family Dissulfurispiraceae; genus GWB2-47-37. Next base: position 1,113 of record JACREW010000279.1, on the reverse strand, counting down.
CGCGCCTTCACCTGGCAGGCAGGACAAGCCTATTCAGCCGAAGGCCGAACAGCAAAAACAGGTTCCCGTCGAGAGGCCTGCGCCTCCTCCTCCTCCTCCTCCTTCGCCTAAGGTTGAACCTCAGACAAAGAAACAGCCTGCGGAAAAATCCGCACCCAAACAAGATTTAGGCATAAAGCCCATAGCGCCGATAGTCCCTGGAGTGCAGGGGAAAGGACAGCCCCAACCTGTTCAGCCAAAGGCAGGGCAGCAAAAACAGTCTCCTGATGAAAGGCCCTCGCCGCCACCTCCGCCGCCAAAGTCCGAACCTAAGGCTAAGAAACCGGTTGCGGAAAAACCGGCCGTTAAACAGGAGCAGAAGAAGGCGATAGGCATAGAGCCCATAGCGCCTATTGTCCCCGGCATTGGGAGATAGAAGAATAAGGCAATGGACGCTACAAGCAAAATACAATGGGGAAAAACTAAAGATCCTATAGCCTATAGTCTCGTGCCTATAGCCTGTTTTTAGTGCGCGCCGTGAATCAGTATCGGCAGGCATCTTACGCAGACGAGTTTTTCTTCGCCCGATTGGATGCAGTGAAGATAGACTCGCTCTTTATCGCTTGCTCCGCAGACAAAGCATTTTACCTCTTCGTTAGCCGCCATACTTAGTTGCCCTCCAATTCATTGATCTCTTTTACGACCTTTTCCGGATCTATATTGTGCATCATGGCCCCGAACGCGATGGATTCGACCTTTATGCCCGGGCATGTGAAGCATCCGTTACCGAAATATTTTTCGATAACCTTGGTTGCCGCCGGGTTCTCTTTGATAACATCCCCTATGACGGTATCCCTTGTTACCTTTGTTTTTGTTGCTTCCATAGCAGCCTCCTTTGAAGTTTTGTTAATTTTATAATACACGAAATATCGAATTTATTTTATGATGGCTGTCATATGACCTTAATTCGTAATCATCAGGATGTGAGGCATACTTCTCTACGGGCCTGCGGCAAAGCCTTCAATAACACAAAGCGCAAATCCGCTTCAACGCCTTTATAACCATAAACGAAGGTATGAAAGGCACGGCTTCAAAGCCTTTACAAGTGCCGGTTTACGTTCAGAGCATAGATAT
>JACREW010000278.1 GCA_016212685.1 Nitrospirota bacterium | reverse complement strand
TATGTGCGGTCTGAAATGAATCCGCAGTTCGTAACGATCGTGACTCCTGTCGATGTTGTAATAAAGGTCGAATTCGTCCTCGAAATCGAAGGCAAGCAGTGCAGGGCATTCCTCTGTATCCCTTACGGCACTGTCGAACCGATTAAAGACAAACTTTACAGCGCGTTTTCAGCCGATAGGGATGAACTCGACATAAAATGGCTCGAAAGGCTTAAAGATAGGTTGAGAGAGATACAAGTTCTTTTAACCGGGAAGCTCGGCACTACAATGGTCACGGTGCAAGAGGTGATGGAATTTAAGGAATCGGACCTCATAATCCTCGATCAGAGAGCGGATGACGATATAAGGGTGCTGGTAGAAGGAACTCCGAAATTTAAGGGCAGGTTCGGGATATACAAGGGATCGTATGCCTTAAAAATAGTAAAGGCGATATAGCGTAAAGCGTCAAGAGTCGAGAGTCAGGCGCATGACGCTCTACGCTTGACGCACAACGCAGAAGGAGGTGAAAAATGACGGATGAGGTAAAAAATTTAGATGTGCAGGAATTTCAGGGCGAAGCCCAGCCGCCGCAGACAGCTCAGAGGGATATCAATTTTATTTTAGATGTGCCCCTCGAATTATCGGTGATTATCGGCAGGACCAAGATACTTATTCAGGAACTCCTTCAGTTAGGGCAGGGGTCTGTCATCGCGCTTGAAAAACTCGCGGGCGAACCCATGGAAGTTTATGTCAACGATAGGCTTATCGGCAGGGGAGAGGTTGTTGTCGTAAATGAGAAGTTTGGTATAAGACTGACCGATATTATAAGCCCGACAGAACGGGTAAGGCATTTGAGATAATGCGGTGTGGAGGTTAAGACTTGGGATTTGAACTGATCAAAATCACTGTCGCCTTATTGATTGTCCTCGCGGCCCTATACTTCCTTTTGCGCCTCTTAAAGCAGAGGGTATTGCCGCATAAGGGAATGGTGGAAATAGTCCAATATCAGCCTTTCGGTCCGAAAAAAGGAATTGCGGTCGTGAAAGTTTTAAAGGAATATCTTGTTGTCGGAATAGCGGATGAGAATATATCTCTTCTTACAAAACCAAACCCCGCTGATGTGGAGGAAGCTTTAAAACAGCAGTCAGCAGTCAGCGGTCAGCAGTCAGCAGGAAAAATTAAAGACCTGATAAAAAGAAAGTTTTTCTATATTGTTGCCCTATTGCCTATCGCCTATTGCCTGTCGCCTGATTTGTCTTTTGCCGCGGCGGCTCCGCCGCCGGCAGGCGGAGGGATCCTCGGATTGACAACGCCTCTTGAACTTCTATTGTTTCTCACGCTGCTTTCTATTTTACCGGCTATCTTAGTCATGACTACCTGTTTTACGAGGATAGTCGTAGTGCTCGGTTTTCTCAGGCAGGCGCTCGGAACCCCGCAGGTTCCGCCTACGCAGGTCATAATCGGCCTTGCCCTCTTTATAACCCTTTTTGTTATGTCGCCGGTTGTCGACAAAATTTATACCGATGCATATCAGCCGTATACAAAAAAACAAATAAACGCCGAGGATGCCCTTAACAGGGCTGGAGTCCCGTTAAAGGAATTTATGCTTAAACAGACGAGGGAGAAAGACCTTGCCCTTTTTTTAAAGATGTCTAAGGCCGAGAGACCCGCAACCCCTATGGATCTTCCGTTGAGGGTTGTTATCCCCGCCTTTGCTATAGGAGAACTCAAGAGGGCATTCGAGATAGGGTTCCTTATTTTCCTGCCCTTTCTTGTCATCGATATGGTCGTTGCCAGTGTGCTCCTTTCAATGGGCATGATGATGCTTCCGCCGATTATGGTTTCCATGCCGTTTAAATTGCTTTTATTCGTCCTCGTGGACGGCTGGCAATTGCTGATAGGCTCGCTGATAGGAGGATTCAGGTGACCGTTGAGTTGTTGAATCAGGTATCGAGGCAGACCTTTGAGACGATTTTATTGGTAGGAGGCCCTGTTTTGCTGGTAAGTCTCGTTATCGGGGTGCTGATAAGCCTTTTCCAGGCTATCACCCAGCTTCAGGAAATGACCATGACCTTTGTTCCTAAGATAATAGCCGTCTTTGTGACATTGCTCGTGGCGCTTCCGTGGATGGTAAAGGTATTGGTGGGGTTTACCCGCAGCATATTCGAAAATATACCGCAATACGTAAGGTGAAACAATTATGAATGACGAAAGAGTCTTAATGGTGTCATTGCTTCGCTTCGCTCGCAATGACAGGAAGATGTAGAGTATGGAACTTTATAATTTAATAAATACATACTCCGAGAAATTTATCCCCATATTCATAAGGGTTGCGGTTATTTTTTTCTTCATTCCCTTTATCGGCGCGAAGATGACGCCTATGCTGGTGAAGGTCGGTTTTGCGCTTGCATTGACGCTGCTCCTTTTGCCTGTCGTACAGGTCGAATCCGAAAATCCGGTAAAGGCTGTTTTCGAGGCCGTTTTTATCGGTTCCGCAGTAGGGCTGGCCGTGCGGATAATACTCGGCGCCGTTGAGACCGCCGCACAGTGGATAAACATAGAGATGGGATTCGGCGCGGCAGCTATATTTAACCCGTTGTTCGGCGAACAACTCGGTCCCTTAAGCCTTTTTTATACGTTTTTGTCGATGGGGATTTTTTTTATGCTTGACGTGCACCATTACTTCATAGAAGGCATCGTAAGGAGTTTCGATATGGGCGAAATACGCTATAAAAGCATTTTCGATTCCATTATAAAACTGAACGGTGTTTTATTCCCGGTGGCTTTTAAAATAGCGGCTCCTATACTGCTGGTGCAGGTGATGATTAACATCGCGATGGGATTTATTTCGAGGGCGCTGCCGCAGGCGAATATATTCTTTATAAGCATGCCTCTGCTTATTTTTGCCGGCGTAGTCTTCGTTGTGCTCTCGCTGCCGCTCACTTTTATGATTATCACAAAGGCCTTTAGCCATGTAAAGGACGCGATTATGGTTTTTACGAGGTAAGCAATGCCTGAAGATTTTGAAGAACGAACGGAACAAGCTACGGGGCGAAGACGGTCTAAGGCTCGGGAGCAGGGCAACGTACCGAGGAGCCGGGACATTACCGGGGTTATGCCGTTATGGGTAATTTTTATATACATGTCGTTCGGCGGTTATATGCTTACTACGTTATTATCTTATTTGAGGTCGTCATTGAAAAGGGGATTCGAATTCAGGATTACCGAGGTTTCCCTGATGGAATTATTGAAGACAGATCTCGCTCAACTGGGCTTTATTTTGGGCCCTATATTAGGATCGATATTGGTAGTTGTCGCCGTCGTCCATTTTTTGCAGACCGGCTTTTTGCTTACGGCGGCCCCGTTAAGCCCCGATCTCAAAAAACTTGATCCCATAAAGGGGATAAAGCGGTTTTTTACTCTTAATACTCTTTTCGAAACATTAAAGGGATTGTTCAAAGTTATTGTAATGGGATTCATACTGTATCTTGTCATAAGAAAGCAGTTGATAAACCTGCCGCTGCTCGTGGATATGGATATGAACGGCATAATGTTTTTTTCATTCGAACAGATAAGAAAGCTGCTTCTGATATCGGCCATCGTTTTAACGACCTTTGCAGTTGCGGATTACGCTTATCAGAAATGGCAGTATGAGCGGAATTTGCGCATGACCAAACAGGAAGTAAAGGAAGAGCATAAGGAAACAGAGGGCGATCCGAGGGTGAAGGCGAGGATCAGGAGTCTGCAGAGAGAGATGGCGCGTAAGAGGATGATGCAGGAGGTTCCGAAGGCGGATGTGGTCATAACGAACCCCACGCACTTTGCCGTCGCCTTAAAATACGATTCCTCAAAAATGGGGGCGCCGACGATCATCGCAAAAGGAGCGAATCTCGTTGCCGCGAAGATAAAAGAAATCGCGCAGCAGAGCAGGGTTCCCGTTTTCGAAGACAAGCCGCTTGCCAGGATACTATTTAAGCTTGACGTAGGTCGGGAAATACCCGAGGCATTATACAGGGCAGTGGCTACGATACTGGCGAATGTGTATAAATTGAAAAATAAAAGGGTGACGGGTAATGCTTGATAATCTCTTAAGGCGGAGCGATCTGGTGCTCTCAATCGGAGTTGTCGGCATTTTAGGAGTGATGATCATACCGATCCCGCCGATATTTTTGGACCTTTCCCTCTCCTTCAGCATAACCCTTTCGATTATCGTGCTTTTAGTATCTACATCTATTTCCAGGCCGCTCGACTTTTCGGTGTTCCCTTCGGTGCTGCTGGTGTCTACGCTTCTCAGGCTTTCGCTTAACATAGCATCGACACGGCTCATATTGATGAGGGGCGACGAGGGCATCGAGGCGGCCGGGAAGGTTATCAAGTCCTTTGGAGAATTCGTTGTGGGCGGCAATTTTGTGGTCGGTTTTGTAATATTTCTTATTCTGGTCATTATCAACTTTATTGTTATAACAAAAGGCGCCGGCAGGATTGCGGAGGTTTCGGCGCGGTTTACCCTCGATGCTATGCCCGGCAAGCAGATGAGCATCGATGCGGATTTGAATGCGGGGCTTATCGACGATGCGGAGGCGCGCAGGCGGAGGCAGGATATAAGCAGGGAAGCGGACTTTTATGGCTCCATGGACGGCGCGAGCAAGTTCGTCAGGGGAGACGCCATTGCCGGAATAATCATAATGGTCATTAATATTGTAGGAGGTTTCCTTATCGGCGTATTGCAGAAGGGAATGCCTATGGCAGAGGCCGCCAAGACTTATACAATACTTACCATTGGCGACGGCCTTGTCGCTCAGATTCCGGCGCTTATAACATCCACAGCCGCCGGTATGATTGTCACGCGGGCCGCCTCGGAAGCCAACCTCGGCGCCGAGGTGATTAAACAATTGCTTATGAATCCCAAGGCATTGGGCACGACTGCCGGCATACTGGCATTTTTCGGCATGATACCGGGTCTTCCGCATATCCCTTTTTTAATGCTTGCGGCTGTTACGGGCGCAGGGACGTATTTCATCGGGAAGGCGGTTAAACGCGAGGAAGAAGCCGCTCTACCTGCGGCAGAAGCTATAAAGCCTGTCGAGACCCTTGAATCGCTGCTCCCGATAGACGCTCTTTCTCTCGAAATAGGGTATGGACTAATACCTTTGGTGGAGGAAGGAGGGCCGCTTTTAACGCGGATCAAAGCGATCAGAAAACAGATGGCGACCGATATGGGTTTTATCGTCCCTCCAGTCCATATAAAAGACAACCTATCCCTGAAACCTACGGAATATTCTATTCTCATAAAGGGCGTCGAAGTCGCGTCGGCGGAAGTTATGGTAAACAAATACCTCGCTATTTCTCCGGGAACCGAAAAAATCAAGATAGAAGGAATACCGGCCGTAGACCCGACTTTCGGTCTTCCAGCGGTATGGATAGACGAACTGGGCATGGAGCGGGCGCAGCTTGCAGGGTATACGGTTGTCGATGTCCCTTCCGTTATCATTACACACATTACCGAGGTGATAAAAAGTTATGCCCATGAATTGCTCGGCAAGCAGGATGTTCAGAAATTGCTCGATAACCTGGCGAAGACACATCCGAAGGTCGTGGAAGACCTGATACCGGGACTGCTGAACCTAAGCGCTGTGCAGCGGGTGCTTCATAATCTCCTCAAGGAGCGTGTGTCGATAAGGGACCTTCAGACAATTCTGGAGACCCTTTCCGATTATGCGAGCGCCACCAAGGATCCGGATTTCCTCACCGAATATGTGCGGCAGGCTCTGGCGCGGAGCATAACGAAACAGATACAGAACGCCGACGGCTCCGTGTCCGTGATCGTTATAGACCCTAAAGTGGAAAGGACTATTATTGAAGCGGTACAGACTACGCCGCAGGGCGCTTACCTCGCGCTTGATCCCGCGGCTAACGACAAGATAGTCAACAGTATAAAGAAAAGCTTTGAGGGCGGAGTTTTGAAAGGATACCAGCCTGTGCTTCTCTGTTCTCAGGCGATAAGAAGGTTTGTGAAGAAACTGTCGATGGGCGTTTCGAGCAGCATTATGGTAGTCTCGCATAGTGAAATAGCTCCGCATACGAAGGTATTCTCGATCGGAACGATAAAAATGGAATAAAGGGGGGCATGATGAAGATTAAGAAGTTTGTCGGAAAGAATTTTAAAGAGGCCCTTGAGACTGTGAAAAAAGACCTTGGGCCGGACGCAATAATACTTTCGAGCAAATCCGTGAAGACCGGTCCCTTCGGGATTATCAGCAAGGATGCGGTTGAGGTTACGGCCGCTATAGATGAATCCGAGAGCAGGGAACCCGTAAATGAAAGACAGCCGGTATCCGTAGAGGTCGAGGAAATAATAAGGGAGCTAAGGGGGCTCAGGGACGAAATGGGATTTCTGAAAGAGACTTTGAGGCCTATAGTCCCCACGCTCAGGATTGGAAAGGATAAAAAGGGATTATTCAATCTTTTGGTAAAACAGGGGGTTGACACCCAGTTTGCAATAATCTTACTCGAACGTTCCAGTGATTCTTTAGACAGCCTTAAAAACGCGCTGAAAAGAGACTTGAAGATTCAGGGTCCGATGAATGCGGAGGATAACGGACTTATATTTCTCGGCCCGCCCGGCGTCGGTAAGACCACTACTATGTCTAAAGTGGCCCATGCGCTTGCGGCAGAGAAAAAGCATGTCAATCTCATATCCCTCGATGATAACAGGATAGGCTCGATCGCATACATGAAAGATCTGTCGAGACAGTTGCGCTGTCCGTTAAAGGTCATAAGGAAGGTAAGCGATCTGCCGAAGATAGTGTATAGAGAGATGGGAAGGGGGCCTATTCTTATAGACACGCCCGGATATGAATATAAAGGGATACTCGAAGACATAAAAGATATATTTCCTTCCGGCTTTCCGGTAAAGAGATGTTTTCTGATGGATGCGACCATGGATACTCAGGCGGCCGTTAAGGCATGGCAGGGATGCAATATAGACATGATCGATTCCATAGGTTTTACGAAACTCGACATGGCTACGCAATACGGAAACCTGTATAACCTTTCGCTGTTAACGGGACGTCCTTTATCGTTTATAGCTACCGGCCCCGATGTTCCCGACGACCTAAGGGTTCCTACGCCGGAATTTCTTGCAGGCCTGATCATCGGAGGTGTTTAATGAACGGAAACAGTCCACGGATAATAGCGGTATCCAGCGGTAAGGGCGGCGTCGGTAAGACCAATTTTGTGGCTAACCTTGCCCTGTTTTATGCCAGTCTCAATAAAAAGGTTCTCATACTCGACGCGGATCTGGGATTGAGCAATATAGATGTATTGTTCGGCATAGCTCCGAAGTATAATCTCAGGCATGTACTGATGGGAGAGAGGAAGCTAAAGGACATTATAGTTACCGGTCCTCTCGGAATAATGATACTTCCCGCGAGTTCCGGCATAAGGGAGCTTACGAAATTGACTGACAGCCACAGGTTAAAGCTCGTATCCGAACTCGATGATTTCGATATCCCTTTTGATGTGTTTTTGATAGATACAGGGGCCGGAATATCCGATAACGTGCTGTTTTTCTGCAGCGCCGCACAGGAGACCATAGTAGTCGTAACGCCGGAACCCACGTCTATAGCCGATGCTTATGCCTTGATTAAGGTGCTTTCAAGGGATTTTGGAGAAAGGCATTTAAGGGTTATGGTAAATACAGCCCGTTCCGAAAAAGAGGCATTCGACACATTCAGGAAATTGGCGATTGTGGCGGATAAGTTTTTGAACCTCTCCATAGACTATCTGGGGTTTCTGCCCTTTGACCAGCATGTAAAGGATGCGATTATCGCGCAGAAAGGCTTTATTGCAATGTATCCGAACAGCGCTTTCACCAAAAAGCTGGCGCACATAGGCAAAAAGGTGCTCGATAACCCTCTTAACGAAGTGAAGGGCACTATCCAGTTCTTTCTGAAAAAGGCATTGAGAGTCGGATAAGTAGTCGCGGATAGTAAAAGTAATTGAAATCTGCTGTTTTCTGGTGTATTATTATGACAAGAGGCAAGGAAGCCATGAGAATCGAAAACAGCAGCCGGCAATCCATGATGTCTTATTCCGCCGAAGGCGCAACCGAAAAGGCCAATCCGCAACTCAGTATAGCGTACGTAGTAGGCCACGAACTCGGACATGCGAGCACGAACAGGATGCTTGCGATCTCAAAAGGCGAGGAAGTAGATCAGAATATAACCTATAAAGTAACCGTAAGGGACGGTAGATTGATGGCCGTCGGCGGCACTACCGAGGCCACATTTAAAAAGGCGGATGTTAAAAGCCGTAAGCCCGAGACGGTGAGCAAGTCTCAGGAGCCCGGAGTTCAAAGGCCGGCAAAAAATATTACATTGAGCCCGCCGGATACCGCAGTAATCTACGGCAGACATATCCAATCCCTGAAAGTAAAAAGAGAAGAACTTGAGCAAAGGCTTATGGATATGAAAAATGGAGAGAATGCCGAAGGTGTTACCGGATCAGAATCCGAATCCGGAGTGCAGGAAGCAGGCATGCCGTTGCCTCAGGATTTATCCCTAAAGGATTACATCAACGATTCCGAACAAGAGAGGATGAAGAGAGAAATTAAAAGGCTTGAGCAGGATATAAAGGAAGTAAAGACAAAGGATGAAGACAGGAAAGACGGTAATAGTCAGTTAATTGGGTTAGGTCATAAAAGTCAGGAAGAGGCTATAGATCAGCGACCACAGACCACCGCACAGAACACAACTCTAAATGGCCTCGTCTTTTTAAACAGCTTCAGGTTCGTAGAGCAGGAAGTCCCGCCTGTGGTTTTTATAGACGGAGGCGGATCGGCAATAAAGGTAAGAGATGCCCTCGATAAACTTATCGCCGAAAAGGACAGGAGAGAGCCGCCTGCGATGCAGCGGCTCAATCTCGATCCGGCATTCTATAAGGTAAAATCCTCACGATGGAGTTCTCTCGGCGGTTATCTTACGGATCTTTATGCATCGAATGCGCCTCTCCTCAGCGCGGAGGGATTTAACATCAATACGGCTTTATCCTCCGACGAGAATGTACTCACAGCATCGGCATCATCCAACGGCGTCCCCGACACATATAAAGTAAAAGTGGATAGACTTGCAAATGCCCATCAGGTAGAATCCGATACTTTCGAGGATACCGGTTCGGAACTTAATCTCTCAGGCGCAATAAATATAAACGACTTTGATGTTTTGATAGAGGAAACTGATTCTCTATATACAATCGCAGACAAAATAAACTACGGCGAAGATGTCAACAGAAATAGAACGCTGGATTTCGGAACGGAGATCGATGCGGATAATGACAGGCTTATGGATTCGGGCGAGGACGGCAACCGCAACGGCGTTCTCGATACGAGAGAAGATATTAATTTCAACAATAAACTCGACGGTGGAGCGGACAAACACAGCGTGACGGCTGCTATCGCGGGAGGTAAACTTATTCTTACGGCATCCGATACGGGGAAGGCGATAAACCTGAAGGACGATAATGAAATACTTAAGGAACTCGGTATTCTCAGCTATAACATATACCCGCTGAATGTAACTTTCAGGCATGAATTGCAGGCAGCGCAAAAGGCAAAGATAACCGTTGACGGTGTAGAGTACGAAAGAGAAGGCAACGAAATATCGGATGTGATTCAGGGCGTTGCGCTTTCTTTGAGGGGAGCATCGTCCACGGAGGCGACCGTAACGATATCGGAATCGATGGATGCGGCATTTTCTAATATCAACGCCTTTGTAAACGATTATAACGATGCAATGAAATTTCTGAACGAACAGATAAGTTTTACGAAGGTCTTTTACCAGGACGTTGCAGCCCAGCGGATAAGGACGGACTTGATGCACAGCATTACAGATAATGTAAGCGGACAGCCGTCCGACTTCGACAATATAACCGATTTAAGCATCGCTGTTCGCAATAGCGATAAAAACAGCATGAACCAATTTAGCCTGTTGAACCTCTTAAATGGCATCAGGGAGGAGTTTAAGAACAGCCTGTCCATGCCTTTGAAGGGTTCAGGCTCGATGTTGTCGAGCATAGAAGACCTCGGCATCAGGACAAAAGAGGATGATAACCTTGAAATAGACGGGGAAAAGCTCGCCTCAGCGCTTCTAACTAACAATACTGATGTCTCGAATATGTTTAACAGCGGCAGCGGGATTTCGAGCAGACTAAAAAAACAGCTCGATATGGAACTCGATGAACGGCTCGGCGCTATTATATTTCAAAAGGCGGTTATAGGCGATACCGTCGAGAATCTCGATTTTTTCCAAAAATTTCAGGAATTCAGGGCGGCGCTCAATATCATTAATGAAAAGGGACGGTTGATTTCTTCCAACCTTTCGGTGGTGGCGTAGCAATCGGTTTTTTATTGCAAGTCCCAAAAAAATATGAAATAGTTTATACTAAGAACGAATGGATATTGCTGCATTTTTAGGTCTGTTTTTAGGTGTCATTGCCATTGTGGGAGGCAACATTCTCGAGGGCGGCAATACGTCGCACCTTATTCAAGCCGCTGCCGCTCTGATAGTGTTCGGCGGCACTCTCGGCGCAACGCTATTGAGTTTCTCCGTGAGGGATGTTTTTAACGCCTTTAAGTCTCTCCGTTTGGTGTTCGGGGGAAGACCATCCGCCCCTTCTGAAATAATAGAAGAGATACTCGGCATCCTTGTTAAGGCGAGAAAGATGGGCCTTATCGCCCTCGAATCCGAGATTAAAAATATAAGCAATCCTTTCCTGAGGAGCGGATTAAGTCTCGTTGTGGACGGCATGACGCCTGCGATGATAAAGGATGTCCTCTATCAGGAAATAAGCACGTATGAAGAGAATATGAAAAACGCGGCCGACGTTTTGGGCGCCGCAGGCGGATACGCTCCTACCATAGGAATACTCGGAGCGGTCCTCGGACTGATTCAGGTAATGAGGAATGTCACCGATCCGACAAAGATAGGAGGGGGAATAGCGGTCGCATTCGTTGCGACTATTTATGGGGTTGGATCTGCCAATCTCCTGTTTTTGCCTATGGCGAGGAAGATAATGAATAGAGTTAAAGAAGAGGCATTTATCAGGGAATTGATAATAGAGGGCATAGTAGGCATAGAGAGCGGCGTCAATCCTTATTTTCTGAAGACGCGCCTGAACGCATTTGTTTCTGAACACGATAGATCGGAGTAATAATGAGGAGAAGGCGCAGAGTATCGCATGAAAGACCGAGCCATGAAAGATGGCTGATATCGTATGCCGATTTTATCACGCTTATGTTTACCTTCTTTGCGGCCCTTTATGCCTTATCTTCGACCGATACAAAAAAAATGGAGCAGTTCTCGGGCTCTCTGAAACAGGCATTTAAGGTAATAGACGAGCCGGTTCCTCTTTACGAGGACAGGAATAAGGCTGTAATCGAAGACTTGAGAAAAGTGATTACGGACATTTCGGGGATGTCCGTAAAAAGCGCCCCGAGGGGCATAGTATTGACATTTTCGGATGCCGCGCTTTTTCCCTCAGGCTCGGCCGATATAAAACAGGAGGCGTCCGGCGTTCTTGAAAAACTCGCAAAGACCGTTAAGGCTACGCCGGGGCGAATAACCATAGAAGGACATACCGATAATGTGCCTATAGCAGGAGGCAAATACGCATCCAACTGGGAGCTTTCCACTGCACGGGCCGCAAGTATCCTGCATTTTTTTGTCGGGAAAGACCTTGACCCTAACAGATTTTCCATAGCAGGCTATGCGGAATACAGGCCGTTGATGAGCAATGACACGGAAGAAGGAAGGGCAAAGAACAGAAGGGTCGAGATGATTGTAAGCCAGTGAAAAATTTATGTTACAATAATTATTTATAGAGAGGGTATAAAATGCAAAAAGGCGATGACAGGAATTTGAAGATGAGGGAGTTTTCGAGGGTGGACGCCCATATCCCTCTTA
>JACREW010000273.1 GCA_016212685.1 Nitrospirota bacterium | reverse complement strand
CCTCATTCCAGCCATTTTCTGCCATGGTATCTTGGGATATTTACGCCTTATATCAGAAGGGACATTTTTTGCGGCTTCACCAATTATTTCACTGCAGCGAACAACGGCATACGAAGTCTTGTCATCGCTAAGAAATTTTTTATACGACATTCCTTCCATGAAGACTGTTGCCTTATGCATGTTATCAAGGATGTCTTTAATATATAGCGTGATGTTTCGCGTCATACCGGCACTGTCTCTTTAAGTATTCTGTCTTTTAGCTCAGGGCGCAGATCCTCTTTCGGAATAAGATCAACCTTCATCTTTAGGATTTTTTTAAGGTAAAGTTCGGCCCCCACAAGGTCAAGCAAACTTATCTCCTCTCCGAATGAAGCGAGTATGTCTATATCGCTCTTCTTTTTCTGTTCACCACGGACATAAGAGCCGAAAATGCCGACTTCCGTAATTTTATATTTATCCCGCAACTCATCCCTGTGGGTGTTCAAAATTTTTTTAATTTCATCAAGCGTTTTTTTCATGGCTCACACTCCAACTTTTCAAATAGATACAATCATTTTAGCATAATCAATCAGCCTATTTATGTCGTCCTGCATATTCATAATTTTCTAATTATATCACAGCCCTGTCAGCGGCTTAATTTTATGCATCCCCCTGCCTCAATAGATTGGCCCTTACCAGCCTTACTTCCTCGTAACTTACTTCTCCGCCAAAGAGTTCGACAACAGACCCAAGGTTCCACTGTACTCCTGCCCGGAATGCCTTCTCAATCTTCCGCCGCTTCTCAGTCTCCACAAGCCGGTTTATGTCTATGTCCCGGCCCTCCTGCATGAGTTTTTCCAGATGCGCCGCTATGGTTGAAACTGCAAGCTTGCGCAGACCTGCGATGTTCTCTATGGACAGACCTTTTTTATATAGTTCATATGTCTCCTCTACGGTCTCGCCTTTTTTCTTTTTCTGCTGCACAAGCCGTTCACTCACGTTTTCCTGAGGAACAATCTCAGGATTTTCCTTAAGGTATCTCCTGATCTCCTCGGCAAAGTCCTTTCCATACCTTTGCAATTTCTCCTCTCCCACTCCGGTTATGAGCCTCATCTCCTGAAGATTCACCGGATAACGCCTGCTCATATCGTGGAGAGTCTTGTCCGAAAATATGATATAAGGCGGCACCTGAAATTCCACAGCAAAGCGTTTCCTCAGCACCCGCAGTATCTCAAAAAGGTCTGCGTCATAGCGCCCTTCTTCTACTGCCCCTGCAATGGTCTTCTTGTCGCGTTTCTCTTCCCTCTTCAGGGCCGTAACATTTTCGCTCCCGAACAGCACGGATGAGCCCTTCTCCGTAAGCTTCAGTACCGGATACCTGTCGCCTTCCTCTATGATAATCTCCTGTGCCAGAAGTTCGTCCACGAGGTAGCGCCAGTATTTTTTGTCCCTGTGTTTGCCCGCGCCATAGGTCTTGATTGCATCGTGCTTCAGGTCACGAATTCGCTTTGTGTCTGCCCCGGTAACAATGTCTACCACATGCCCCGCGCCGAAGCGCTGCTGAGTTCTGGACATGGCTGACATGAGTATCTGTGCGTCAAGGGTCACATCTACTTTTTCCACAGAGCCGGTGCAGATATCGCAGGCCCCGCAGTTTTCATCCGGGTATTGCTCCCCGAAAAATCCCAGCAGGTGTTTGCGCCTGCAAACATTATGGGCGGCAAAGCCGACGATCTGGTTCAGCTTTTCCACGGCGATGGAGCGCTCCCGCTCGTCAGTTATCCGGTCTATGAAATAGCGCATCCTGGGAATATCTCCCCTGCTGAAAAGAAGCAGGCAGTGGGCGGGCTCGCCGTCCCTGCCCGCGCGTCCGGTTTCCTGGTAATAACCTTCAATATTTTTAGGCAGGTCGGCATGAACAACAAAACGGACGTTGGACTTGTCTATGCCCATGCCGAAGGCTATGGTTGCCGTTATGACCTGAGCTTCGTCCCTGTTGAATGCCTCCTGATTCCTCTGCCGCTCCTCAGCCGTCAGCCCGGCGTGATAGGGTAAGGCATTGATGCCATAAGATGAGAGGAGCGCTGCGGTTTCCATGACCGAGTCTCTTGTTGTACGGTAAATAATGCCGGATTCGCCCTTGCGCCGGTTCAGGAACTCAAGCAACTGCGGCCCGACCTTCTCCTTCTTCCTGACCTCGTAAAAAAGATTTGCGCGGTTAAAGGAGGCGCGCACGAGATGCGGATTCCTCAGGCCTATCCTTCTGACAATGTCGTCCTGCACTTTTTCGGTAGCCGTGGCCGTGAAGGCGGCAATGGGCACGCCGGGGAACATGCCGGGTATTATGGAAAGCCCAAGGTAATCCGGCCTGAAGTCATGTCCCCATTCGGATATGCAATGGGCTTCGTCTATGGCAAAAAGGGAAATCGGGACAGTCTTAAGGGTTTCTAAAAAGTGAGGCATAACAAAACGCTCAGGCGCGATGTAAAGAAGGGAGAGGTCTCCGCTTCTCAGTCTGCGGTATACTTCCGCCACCTCGCCTGAATCCATGGAGCTGTTCATATAAGCCGCCGCTATGCCGTTTACCCGCGCAGAATCCACCTGGTCTTTCATCAAAGAGATGAGGGGGCTTATCACAACTGCCGTGCCGCGCATCATCTTAGCCGGCAACTGGTAACAGAGGGACTTGCCTCCGCCGGTGGGCATTACTGCAAAGACATCGTGTCCGTCAAGGATATTTGTTACTATGGATTCCTGATTGGGGCGGAAGTTCCGGAAGCCGAAGACCGTCCTGAGGGTTTCAAATATTTTAGGGAAGATACCGGCATCTTTTTTTATCATTTTAGCGGAAGATACTAAGAAACAGTTAATATCTGCAATTTATCATAATGGTAGCCACTTTTACAACATCAAATTTTAGAGCATCTAACAAAATGAGATGACAGGGCATTGTATTGCAGCGGTTTCATTTCATCTTCTTGCAATATCCTGCTCCCGCACATCACAATAAAGGAGTAAGGAGAGAAGAAAAATATGTTTTTACCGACGACGCGGGAAGAGATGAAGAAGAGAGGATGGAAGAGCCTCGATGTCATTTTGATAACCGGCGATACCTATATAGACAGCCCGCATATCGGAGTTGCTGTTATCGGCAATATTCTTGCGAAGGCAGAATACAAGGTAGGCATTATAGCCCAGCCGGATGTGAACAGCGGAGATGATATCACAAGGCTTGGAGAGCCTGAACTGTTTTGGGGAATTACTGCCGGTTCCGTTGATTCTATGGTGGCAAATTATACCGCTCTTAAAAAGAAACGGCGCAGCGACGACTTCACTCCCGGCGGAGAGAATAACCGCAGGCCTGACCGCGCCACAATCGCCTATGCCAATCTGATACGGAGGCATTTCAAAAATACAAAACCTCTTGTCCTTGGCGGGATAGAGGCGAGCCTCCGCAGGATCGCGCATTACGACTATTGGGGTGACAGCGTGCGCAGGTCGCTGCTTTTCGACGCGAAGGCGGATATTCTCGTTTACGGAATGGGAGAGAGGGCTATTCTTGAAATTGTCGAAAACCTGTCGCAGGGCGAGGACATTCAGAATATAAAAGGAATATGCTACAGCGCAAAGGAGCCGAAAGACGGGTATATCTTGCTGCCGCCTTATGAAGAGGTAAAAAAGGATAAAGAAAAATTCACCGAGATGTTCCGCCTATTTTACGAAAACAATGATCCCCTCACAGCGCAGGGACTTTGCCAAAAGCAGGATACCCGTTATCTCATACAAAACCCGCCTTCCCCCTATCCTTCTGCAAAGGAGTTGGATGAAATCCACGATATGCCGTTTGAGCGCGATGTCCATCCATATTACAAGAAACAGGGAGTTGTGCGGGCGCTGGACACCATAAAATTCTCTATCACCACTCATCGGGGCTGTTACGGAGAATGTAACTTTTGCGCCATAGCGGTGCATCAGGGAAGGACTATAAGCTCTCGCAGCGCCGCCTCCATCCTGCGGGAGCTTAAGGCTTTTACGCGGCTGCCCGGCTTCAAGGGATACATAGCCGATGTAGGCGGCCCTACTGCAAATATGTACGGCATCGAATGCGAAAAAAAATTAAGCAGGGGAAGCTGTAAGGATAAGCGCTGCCTGTATCCCACAAGATGCAAGCAACTAAAGGTTGACCATTCGCAGCAAAGGGAGCTTCTGCGGCAGATAAGGGATATTCCGGGAATAAAAAAGGCGTTTATCGCATCCGGGCTTAGATACGATATGATAATGGACGATACAGTATGCGGCGCGGCGTATCTAAGAGATGTTGTCGAGCATCATGTGTCAGGGCAGCTTAAAATAGCGCCGGAGCATACGGAAGATACTGTTCTGAAAAGAATGGGTAAGCCGGGGGAAAAATATTTGCAGGCATTCAAAGAGGCATTCGATTCTATGAACAAAAAGCTCGGCAAAAAACAATTCCTGACTTATTACCTTATCGCGGCGCACCCCGGATGCGATGAGCAGGCAATGAAAAGGCTCAAGGAATTTACCGTGCGGGAACTAAAAATAAATCCCGAGCAGGTGCAGGTCTTTACTCCGACCCCATCCACTTATTCCACGCTGATGTATTATACCGGCATAGACCCTTTCACCGGAGAAAGACTCTTCGTGGAAAAAGATATGAAGAAAAAGGAGCGCCAGAAAGAGATTATAATTGACGCTCAAAACAAAAGGAGCCAAAGCAAAAGGAGAGATTATGGCAAAGTACACCGCACCGATTGAAGAGGAAATGCGTCAGAGAATACTTGCATTGCCGAAGTGGGTGAAGTTCGCAGGCTTCATGAAGAAGGCTATCACAGTATTTGTCGAGGAGCTTGAGAAAGACCCCGGACTGAAGCCGGAGAATTTCATTATCACCGTTACAGAGCGGAAAGATCCATCAGGCAAGAAATGAAAATAGTGTCAGGGGGGAAAAGCAGAATTCTGATCACCTGCGCAAAAGGGATACCGCCCTTTTTGAGCGAAGAACTCCTTGCGCTCGGATTCCCGGCGCTGTCCGAAACCATCGCAGGCATAGAGACCGAGGGGACTATGGACGACACCCTAAGGCTTAACCTCATGCTCCGCACAGGACATCGCGTCCTCTTTCTCCTCAAAAAATTCTCCGCGTCTGACGCCGATGACCTCTATCGCTCGGTATCGGAGATAGCCTGGGAGGAGCACATATCCGAGGACGGCTATGTCTGTGTAACATCCAGTGTGGACAATCCGACAATCAGGGACTCCCGCTATGCGAATATGAGATGCAAGGACGCCATTGTGGACCGGATCAAAGAAAAGCGCGGACAGCGTCCCGATTCGGGTCCGGCTCAGGACAGAACCGTGATAAACCTTTATTGGAAGGGAGATAAATGCGCCCTGTATTTCGACACCTCGGGTGAGTCCCTGTCAAAGCGCGGGTACAGAAAGATCCCCATGAAGGCGCCCATGCAGGAGACACTCGCGGCTGCGGTTATTATGGCATCAAAATGGAACGGCAGCGGCCACTTCATAAACCCGATGTGCGGCAGCGGCACCCTTGCCATAGAGGCTGCATTTATGGGACTGAACAGGGCTCCAGGACTTTTAAGGGACAATTTCGGGTTCATGCATCTGAAGGGATTTAACGAATCCCTGTGGAAGGAATTGCGCGCACAGGCGAAGAAAGAGGCGGGAAAGACTCTGAATCGCAGGATTATCGCTACCGATATCAGGAAAGAGGCTGTTGAGGCCGCAAGGAAAAATGCCGCTACCGCCGGGGTGGAGCATCTGATCGAATTCTCTGTATGCGATTATTCCGAAACCCCGATTCCGGATGGAGGAGGGATAGTAATACTAAACCCCGAATACGGTGAGAGAATGGGAAAGATCCGGGAACTTGAGGACGTGTACAAGGGCATCGGCGATTTCTTCAAGCAGAAATGCGGCGGATATACGGGATATATCTTTACCGGAAATTTTGAGCTTGCGAAAAAAGTGGGGTTGAGGGCAAAACGCAGGGTTCAATTCTTTAACGGCGGCATAGAATGCAGGCTTCTTGAATATGAATTGTACGCGGGCAGCAAGAAGAACAAAGACTCCGTTTCCTCCACTTTATAGTTTTGCTTCATTTAAAGTATAGTAAAAGGAGTGAGATTCGAAGAACTTAATATCCCCGAAAAGGTGCTTGAGGGAATCAGGGCTGCGGGATTTACCGAATGCACGCCGGTGCAGGCGCAGACGCTGCCCGAAGCCCTGCGGGGCAAGGATATTGCGGCGCAGGCACAGACAGGCACCGGCAAGACAGCGGCTTTTCTGATAGCGGTATTTTCGCGCATGCTCTCGACACCCTCGCCGGGACGGGGCTCTTCCCCGCGGATGCTCATCATTGCGCCGACCCGCGAGCTTGTCGTCCAGATAGACGCCGAAGCGAAACTGCTCGGCGGCCCGGCAGGTTTCAAAACGCTGCCTGTGTTCGGCGGCGTCGAATACCTGAAGCAGCGCGAGGATATAGCAAGAGGCGTTGATATACTCATAGGCACGCCCGGCAGGCTCATAGATTATCTCAAGCAGAAGGTCTACAGCCTGAAAAAAACTCAGTTCCTCGTTATCGACGAGGCCGACCGGCTTTTCGACATGGGCTTCATTAACGACCTCCGCTTCCTGCTCAGGAGGATGTCCCCTTACGATAAACGCCAATCCATGCTCTTTTCAGCTACGCTTTCCAACCGCGTGCTTGAGCTATGCTATGAACACATGAACCTGCCTTTGCAGTTCTCGGTGACGCCGGAGAAGGTAACGGTAGAGCTGATAGAGCAAGAGGTATATCATGTGGGCATGTCGGAGAAGAACGGACTGCTCCTCGGAATACTCAAACGTGAGCCTGATGGCCGCTATCTCATTTTCTGTAATACCAAATCCACAGTCGAACGGCTTGACGCCCTTCTGAACGCCAACGGTCTCGCAGCCGCCGCTATCACAGGGGACATAGATCAGAAAAAACGGATGAAGGTGCTCTCTAGTTTTAAGGACGGCACGTTACCGATCCTTATAGCCACGGATGTGGCAAGCCGGGGACTTCATATCGACGGGGTAACGCATGTAATCAACTACGACCTGCCGCAAAATCCTGAAGACTATGTGCACCGGATAGGCAGGACAGCGCGGGCCGGAGCTGCGGGCAGAGCGATAAATCTCGTTTGCGAGGAATACGTCCATTCCCTGCCTGAAATAGAGGCCTACATCAGGCTGAAGATACCGGTCATGCCGATTACGGAAGAGATGATCGTCACCGGATACCGCAGGGGGCGTGCCGTAAAGAGGGTTATGCGTTCGCAAGAGCCTCGAAAAATGCGTCCGAAAGAAAAAACACCTCATGCCGGGCTTCGCCGCCCCGATAGAAAAAGACTTCCCAAGAGCCGGCCATAACGTTCATAGCCTCTTAACGCCTTACCCTCTGGTCAAATGTCTGTATTTAATCCTATGCGGCTGGTCCGCGGCAGCGCCGAGACGGGCTTTCCGTTCCGCTTCATATTCGGAGTAGTTCCCGTCGAACCAGACCGTTTTGCTGTCGCCTTCAAAGGCGAGGATGTGTGTGGCAATGCGGTCGAGGAACCAGCGGTCATGACTGATGACTACGGCGCAGCCCGCAAAATTCTCCAGGGCATCTTCAAGGGCGCGCATGGTATTTACATCCAGGTCAT
>JACREW010000002.1 GCA_016212685.1 Nitrospirota bacterium | reverse complement strand
TAATTGTGGATATCATTAAAAAGTTGTTCCCTACTAATACAGATGTATTCCTTGTTGTTGTCATTGCGAGCCGAAGGCGAAGCAATCTCGTCTTTTTTAAGATTGCTTCGTCGCTCCACTCCTCGCAATGACGGCTCTTCATAGCTGCATAATCCCTTATCTCCTATACCATACCCTTCCGTCTTCAACCTGTTCAGTATCTCCCAAAGGCTCTCAGGAAGAACATTTAGATAAGACGCCCCTATGTTCTGCTTGCCGGGCGGGTAGTTGTAATAGATTATGGCAATCCTCTTGTCTTTATTTGCCTTTTCCTGAAGATTTATCCATGCCTTTACTCTCTCTGTAAGCCTCTCTATCCTTTCGGATATCGGTCTTTCTTCTATGTATTCAATGCCTGTCTCTTTATCAACCACTTTCTCCTTTGACGCAATAACTGTGGGCTGGATAATTCCAGCCATTTCAGGGCCTGCTATCTGCCATGACCTTTCAAAGATATCAAGACCCACAGGGGATTTTTCCCACTCCTCTCTTGACTGGCTATAAAGGGTGATGGCGTCAATCACAGGAACATTCAGTTTAGTTAGAAGCGGTATGGCAACCTGTGGATTCAAGCCCATTTTTAAAGACATGCCAACTACCGCATTTACTCTGCTTTTTCCACTTTCATTAAAGAAAAATCTCTCCACCGCATTCTCCGATGGATAGCCGTACACAGGCAGGACATTAAAGCCGGAGGATTCAAGGTTTTCAATTACTGCATCAAGATGTTTTGTCTGGCCCGATTCAACAGTATTTTTATAAAAAACCATCCCTATCCACGGTTTATTAATCCCCCCATGCCCTCCTTTAGAAAAGGGGGGTAAGGGGGGATTTGACTCTTGACTGTAGACCTTTTTGTATTCCTCAAAATCCTCAAAAACCTTCTTTGTCCTGTAATCGTATATCCCGAATTCAGGGAGTTTAATCACATCACCATAAGAGACATCAAAATCGAAATCCTTCTTTAATGCGTAAAGAACCATGTTTTTAAGATTTTCAATGCCTCCGTGCTGATAATACTCTTCTATTTTTTTGTCCAATAAAATGCCCAGTTTTTTGGCCTCATCATTATACGATCCGCTTGCTGCCACGGCATATACCTTTGCACCGTTTTTAATTGCCTCTTCAATCTCAGGCTTAACAGTATTTACAAGCTGCCTTCCCATTATATTGATTATCACAAGCCCAGATTCCTTAAGATGCCTGAGGTCTTTATTCCGTATGTCCTTTGATGGATGTACATGGAATGAAATATCATGACTCTTAACTCCGGACTCTTGACTCTGAACTAATTTTATTGCCTCTATGGCAGTCCTTGAATGCGTATCGCCGAGGAGAAGACTTACTTTTATAGGCTCGGCATTGGCAGCAGTTGAAAGAATAGTAAAAAATAGAATTATGAATATCCATATAACCTTCAACTCTAAACTCCTGACTCTAAACTCTGACCTACTCAGGCACATAAATAACCCTCCCATCCTTAAGCTGATACGCTGTTCCGAGTCTCTCCCCCTCGCCGCCCAATCGTTTATCCGTCACTTTTTGAACCTTAATCTCCTTGCCCTTTTTTGTGACAATCTCTATCTTTCCGTCGGCACTCTTTTTTGTAATCGTCACCTCTGATTTCGGGTCAAGCAGGTCCAGCATGTTGTAGGCCATGAAGAGGGCGACCATCATGCTCACAATAAAGACAACGCTTGCATCAAAAAGATTGGCGACTCCTGATATAGGGTCTTCAAGCGGCTGCTCATATTTATCAAACCTTCTACGCCTCTTCATAAATCTCATCTTCATTCTCCTTTGTAGTCTGACTTCTGACCTCTGCCTTCTGTGTTCTAAGCGTTAGCTCAGTGAGATATTCCATTTCCCTCATATCCGCCCTGACCCATTTTTCCTTTGCAAGTGACATGAGATAAGCAGCTACACCGCAGGCAAGTCCTACAACAGTTGTTGTGAATGCCGTAACCATGCTTCCTGCCATTTTAGGCATATCTCCCTGTGCAAGGGCGGAAAGGGAGATGCCCATCGGTATCAGTGTGCCCATCAAGCCAAGGGCAGGACCAACACGAATAGCAAACCTGATTTTATCAAGGGATTTAATGAGTCCGAGTTCTGCCTCCTGCAGAAACCTTTCAAGTCTTATATCGAGGGCATCATTATGTTGTTTGCTGTCATTCCGAGCGAAGCGAGGAATCTCGTTTTGAGATTGCTTCGGAACTCCGTCCCTCGCAATGACATGGAATAATTGAATTTCAGATTCAAGAGTCTTTTTATACCTGTTTAATACAGAAGAATTCCCCTGCTTTCTATCTATGTACTCCCTCAGAAAGCTGCCGAAGGAAATAACTATCCAGAATGTAAGAAGCACAAGCCCAGCAACTACCGGATAAAAGAGGGCGGATGATATTACATAGAGAAATGTTTCGAGACCTGCAAGTATATTCACTTTTTAACCTCCCGTTTTTTATTTGTCAGATAACCAATAACCAAGGTAACAAAAAGCAGTGCAAATACGCCGATACTATTATTCAGGGCAATATTGCCGCCTTCGGTGAGAAATGATTTATATACTCCTTTTGCCTCCTCAATCTTGGCGGGAAGATACAGAGAAGCCATGAAATAAAGCCCGATTGCAATCATGCCGAGTCCCAGACTGATTTCAGGGCTTGAAGTCTGTTTGATGCGGGTCAGACCCACAATTGCAAGGGTCAAAAGGACAAAGATAACGCCCAGTCCTATGCCCACAATGAGAGACGGCAGTTTAATCACGCTTAGAGCCGCCCATGTGGAAAATGTCATGGCAGTAAGACAGACAGGGCAGGGAATCAATAACAACAGAGAAGAGGTTGAGAGGTTAAGAGGTTGGGAGGCTCCTGTCTTCTGTTTTCTGAGCAAAAGAACTCCCCACACAATCATGCCTGTTGCCATTAATGCATGGAGATATGGACCTTTTTTCAGAATAGGCTCAAGGATTTTGATTAATTGTTCCGAGAGTATGGCAATAAGAATAAAAAGGGCGAGATATAAAGAAAGAGTCAGAAATAACCCCTTCCATTTCATTCTCCCGAAACTAAGCCCAAAGCCGACTTTTACGGCAAATATGCCGAGGCTGAAAAGCATACCTCCCATCCACAAAACAATGCTCAAATCCATAGTCATCACCTCACTTATTCAAATTTGTAGCCTGCTCACCTGCAATTAACTATCAGCAGGTGGGCGGCTGGATTTAGCAAAATTTCTGGGTTCTCTGAGGGGCAAAGTAACGACTGCCTCTTAGCTCTGCACTGAGAAACCTTTCATATTCTGCTTTGCTCTTCATCTACTACAAGCGACTAATTAATTTTGCTAAAGATAGACGCACACCATGCCGGCAGCTACTCAAGCCTAAACCTGATCGGCAGCACTGCCTTACATGCCACCGAATGCCCATTTAATTTCGCAGGCCTGAAGGTAGATGCCTTTACAGCATCAATTGCTGCCTCATCAAAGCCATGCCCTGCCTTTTCAACTATCTCCACACTTACAAGTCTTCCATGCTCATCAATGAAAAGCCTTAAAAGCACCTTTCCCTCTTTGCCGAGCCTTCTGGCAAGACGAGGATATTCAGGACGGATCATCTTCAAAAAAGAAGGGCCGTTCAGTGAACCGAATTCGCCCTTCGCTATCTCCTTTGCTGCCCGGACAGCCGTTGAAATCCTACCTGTATCTTCGCTCTCTTTGATACCGGATGGAGTAGAAACACGAGCAGCCATCTGACCTCCGGAAAAAAGCTTCACAGCGTCAATAACTGCCGCCGGATTAACGACTGCCGGAGTGCCTATGAATTCCTGACCCTCGGGCATTTTCTCATCATCATGCTTTTGCACTGGTCTCTGCTCATAAGAAGCAGGAAGCGCGGCATCAGTGCTTTGCCTTCTGCTGCCCGCTGTAAAAGTCTCCGGTTCCTTATGATTGACCATAATTCTCCTGTGCGATGTGTCCTTATTGATGACTTTTGCAAAATCTTTCCAGCCCATTTCCTTTAGCTCCACTGTAAAGACCGTCTCTCTTTCATGTCCAGCAATTGAAAAGGCAAGCGCTATCGCAGCCGCATGAAACAACAGCGAAACAGCTAACGGAAATCTCTTCCGCGCTAAAACTTTAATGTCAGTTCCCCGAACCATGATCTTCCCGGCGCTTTGTAATAAGCGAAGTAGTCTCTATCAAAGATGTTGTCCACAGAGAAAGAAAGAGTGGCAAACTTTGTAAGTTTATAAGAGACCTTTGCATCTGCTGTAAAATAAGGGTCGTATGAGGTATAGACATTGTTCACCGTGTCTTTGTTTTCATCGTTGGAATATCTCTTGCTCACATACCGTCCGGTCAATGAAGCAGAGAACAGGCCTTTCTCAAACTCAGCGCCTGCATTAAACATCCTTTCAGGCACATCCGTTAATTTCTTGCCGACTGTCTCAGGCTTTGCATTATTCTCCTTCAGTTTTGCATCGGTGTAAGTGAAATTGGCAAAAAGCCTGAGCCATTTATCAAATCTCTGCTCAGCTTCGATTTCAACCCCCTTGCTTTCTGCCTTTCCTGCATTTATTGATTCCTGATAGGTTGATGAAACAGTTTTTCTGTAGATAAGGTCTTCCATGTAGTTTTCAAAATATGCAGCCTTTATCTTTGCGCCTTTCCATAAGCCCTGCTCAATCCCTATATCCCATGATGTGGTGGTCTCCGGCTTTAAATCAGGATTTGAAGCGTAAGTAACTCCCGATGATGATGTCCATGTCCTGTAGAGTTCGTAAACCGTTGGCGGCCTGAATGCCTTTCCTATTGATGTCCTTAGAGTCGTTTTTTCAAAAGGCTTGTAAACAATTGCAGCCTTTGGACTGAAGGCAGAGGCATTTCTTGAATCGTATTCCTTTGGATAACCAGCCGTGCCGACCTGATCCACATAGCCGTCATAGGTCTCCCACCAGTCCTGCCTGAAGCCGATGTAAGCAGTGAGGTTATTCAGAATCATTATCTCGTCCTGCAAAAACATGGCATAAGTCCTGTCCTTACCTTTTGATTGATATGCTAAAGTGGTCTTTGAGTCTTCATCCTTCCAGTTCGTGAGATTATGCTCCTTTGTATCTGCCCATCCATGCCTGAAGGTGCCGCCAAAGGTCAGTATATGCCTGTCAAATACCGGCACGGTAAATTGAATATCAGCATTATAGCTTTGTGATGGTGTCTCGCTTACCTTGCCCGGACCGCCTGTTCTTGTAGTGGATGCAGTAGTACCGGGTGTAACATTCCAGTTTTTCCCATTATCAACCATCCCTAAAGTCAGTTTTGTTTTAACCTTTGAAAATTCCGTTTCAAAGCCGATGTTGTAAATACTCTGCTCCCTGCCTCCGCTGCCTGAAAGAAAGGATGCTTCCCTTATAGTCCCGTATGACCATACAGGATTGCCTGAAGAATTTTTGAGATAGGTGTGCGGCTCGTCATAGTTGTATTCGTAGCTGGTTCTGATAAAGGAGAGATTGACCTTAGATGTCTTAGAAAAGTTATACCCAGCCTTTAATGTGATATTATCGTCCCACCATCTGTTGTCACCCTTATCGCCGATGAGATAGCGCGTCTGTCCCTGATTGTTTGTTGTGTAAGACCAACCTGTGATGCCTGCTGTTGGCTTGCTGCTCTGGACATTAAAGTCCGCAGGATAGCCGTTTGTTGTCCTATAGCCATAACTTACAAAGAGGCTCAGTTTGTCTTTAAACTTATCGCCATAGGATAGATAAAACTTCCTTACATCATCCATGGCCTCTCCCCTTTCCCAGCTTGAGCCATAACCTGTCTTAAGGGTAAATTCCCGTTTTTCAGGCATCTTTGTGATAATGTTTACAACGCCGCCCATTGCATAGCCGCCGTAAAGGCTTGAAGCTGCGCCCTTTACAACCTCTATTCGCTCCACATTTTCTGCAGCCATGCCGTCAAAGCGGACTCCTCCTGAGTAGGAGTCATTAAGGGTAATGCCGTCCATTAAAATGAGCGTTCTTTGTTGAGATGGGATTCCACGGAGAGTAACAGAAGACATTAGATCCATCAACCCTTTGCCGCGTTTGTCAAAAACACCGGCAGTAGTATTCAAAGCCTCATCAACCGTCTTGATATTCCTTTTCTCAATGTCTTCTTTGGTTACGACCGAGACACTGCCGGGTGCAGACGTCAATTCCTTTTCCGTTCTCGTGGCAGTGACTACGATTTCTTCTAAAGATGTGGTCTTCCCCTGTGCAAATACAGGAACAGCAAACAGGGTAAGGACGAATGGCAGATGGCTAAAGGCAAGCAAAACAACCGTGATGGGTGATGCGTAATGCGTGATGCGATTGAATAAAGATAAAAGTCTTTTCATCTTTTCCTCCCTCGGGAAATTTTGATTTGGATTTTGTAAGATGTATGGTCTGGATAGGTCTTCCGGCTCAGGGCATCTATCACCTGATTGCTTCATGCAAACAGGTGATGCCTTCTACTTGCCCGCCTTCCCATCATGATATTACCCATGACAGTGGCTTTTAATTGGGCTTTCGTTCCCTTCACGGCTGCGGGGCAGCGGGAGAATTCACATTAAAGTGGCACTCCTCTTCCCTGACATCAAGCCATATTAAGTATTAGCATTTAGTGTTTAGTGTTTTGTACTTACTTTAACCACCTCCTCCTCTCAAGAATTTTCATGCCTCAAAATTACAGACTTTATAGCATATGCCTTTATGATTTTTCAACTTGGATTGCCTTTATAGCCTCTTCAAAAAGCCCGTTCATCTTTCTCGTCTCATGATAAAGTTTATCGAGAACCTCCGACAGTTCCTTATTACCGAGCGTTGCTGCCTTCTCCGCCCATGTCCTGTAAGTCTCCGCATGCTCGTCATTATGCTCCTTCCAGCGATGCAAAAGGTGTTTCAACTTATCGAGTTCGTTCATATATTCTCCTTTCCCATAATCCGCAATCGGATATTTTTAATATGGATGGCGGGTATGCCGAAAAACCTTTAATCGCGATACCTTGTGCCGAACCCTCCCGCCGTTTAAGGGCAACTTCAGCATCACTTTTAAATTAAATAGCATAAACAGGCTATCTAATAATCTCATCGCATTATTAAAGGTTTTGAGGTATGCCTGCCATCCATATGCTCCCTTTCAATGTTTGTGAAATAAATAGTGCGAATGTATATGCTTATGCGCCGATGGTCCGTGGCAATGCATATGCTCGTGAACAAGATTCACCTTTAAGAGCAATTCCTCATCCTTTAAAATATCTTCCGCGCTGCCTGTTTTTTCAAGCCTGTGATCCTCTGAAAGCACGGCAACTCTTGTATGCAACTCGTCCACCAATGACAGATCATGGGTCGCGATAACAATGGTTTTCCCGGCCTCGCTGAGCGCAAAAAGCAGCTCAACTAAAAAGCACTGCGTCCTCGGATCGAGGCCGTTTGTGGGCTCATCAAAGAGCAATACATCCGGATTCATAGTCAATACGGAGCCTATTGCGACCCTCTTCTTTTCTCCGCCGGAAAGCATATACGAGGGACGGTCTTTCAGGTTTTCTATATTCAGCATCTGCATTACCTCGTGCGCCCTATCAATAGCCTCATTTTCGTTAAGCCCTAATTGTATAGGGCCGTAAAGCAGCTCATCCAGAACAGTCGGACAAAATAACTGTATGTCCGAGTCCTGAAACACATATCCCACCTTCTCCCTGAAAAATTTCAGGAACTCTTTATCCTTTAATGTTTTCTCCGATACCTCTTTGTCTCTGAAAAACACGCGCCCGCTTGATGGATATATGAGGCCGTTCATTATCTGAAGAAGCGTCGATTTGCCGCTCCCGTTTGCGCCTATAACGGCAAACTTCTCGCCCTCTCTTATCGGAAGGCTTACGTCCTCAAGCGCAGGTATTTTGTCGTAATATTTATAGCTCACATTTTCAATCTTTATGATATTTTCCATAGCACTCCCGTTATATATTCGAAACATAGGATAAGGCATTGAAGCGGCTTCGGCAGCCCAAAGCGTACCACGGATGATTAAGCGGGCTGGCGCAGCCTCGGAGAAAGGCTCGGATGCCTTTCGAGAATGAGCGGAAATGCCTTGTCCTATGTTTTGTTAACACAATTATATCCATAAAAATATAATGCCCGCCGAAAATAATACGCACCCCGCAGCCGCATCCCGCTTATTCATTTTTTTAAAACCGTAAATCGCAACCGTATCCGAAAACCCTCTCGCAATCATAGCATTAAAAACATCCTCGCACCTCTGCCGGCTCTTTTTGAACATAAATGCAATCCTTCCCGCGATCCATTCCCTCGCCTCTTTATTGCCGATGCCTCCCGCTGTCCTGCTCTTCTTTGCAAGATGCATATCCTCTATCGTCTTCGCGAAAATAAAAATATATTTGTATGTCAGGGTTATAATCATTAAAACGGCATCAGGCACTCTAAAAACCTTCAATGCCCTGATAATGTCCAGGAACGGCGTGGTATAGAGAACAAGAAAAGACAGCGACACCGAATTTATAACCCTGAGAGTAAGCATGGCGACCGTTGAAATTCCCTCTTCGGTAATGCCGATAGTTGCGGGAATATGGTATATCCAGAAATCATAAGGTTTTGAAAAATGTATTAGAGGCAGGATAATATCTCCTTTTGTGATGACATTGAAAGCCGAAGGCATGGCAATAAGAAAACCGAAAACGAATCCGAAAAAAAGGACTCTGCCGTAGAAATTCAAAATGTTTAATCTCGATGCGAATGTCAGGCTGAAAACAAAAAAAGCTATCGCAATTTCAGGCAGCAGTTCCCTTTTGAGGCTTACAATAACGATAAAGAAAATCAGGAAAAGCACTTTTATCCGCGCGTCAAGCCTCTGAAAAAATCCGTTTCCGGACGCCAGTTCCCACTGGACATAACCGGTCTTAATGACCTTTCCTAAATGCTCTATGCCGCTTTCTATAAAAGACATCCGCCTCTAACCCTTCTTTACTAAAAGCCTTGTTATCAAGTATACAACACCGCCCACAAGCGTTATTCCTAAAATTCCCGATATAATATAAGAAACAATTTGGACAATAAATGAAGCATTCTCGTCTCCAAGATTGTAATCGGCTATCGGCGCCTTCCATATATCCGCCATCTTCTTCAATCCCTCCGGCACATAACCTAAAAATTTCTCGAGGGTATCCGTTCCCCACTCTCCCCATGCGTCTCCCGCATTGAATTTTTGAGGGAGTATAATGCCGAGCGGCGACAGCAAGGCCATTATGATAAGAGCAATCCAGAGTTTTTTCTGAAATCCTGTCATTTTCTAATCCTCATCATATCCGCCTATCGCCCATTGCCTATTGCCTGTCGCCTCGTATCGCATAGACCGCATCCGGCTCGTGTTTAAGGAAATATTTAAGCAGCATCGCTGTTACCACGCCTTCGATTATGCCGAACAATAACAAATGTTCCAACGCCATGACAGGAACAGCCACAGATAAGGGATAAGGCGCATAGAGTGGCTTGCCGTCGGCATCCGCAGCAATTATAGGCTGAATTCCAAACTCTACGGCGGTAATTACAGCGCTTATGGAAAGGCCGATATATCCGGAAAGAAATGACGCTATAGAAAGCCTCGCAAATCCCCCCTTCCCCCCTTTACTAAAGAGGGGTGAGGAAAGATTTTTTGATTTTCCCATCGCCAGTTTAAAAACCCAATATGACGTAAAAGGCATTACCACCGCCATATTAAAGCAGTTCGCTCCTATGGCTGTTATCCCGCCGTCTCCGAATACAATAGCCTGAATTATCAAAGCTACGGATACCGCTATTACCGCTGTCCATGGCCCTAAAAGAAGCGCTGCAATACCCGCGCCTACGGCATGCCCGGTGGTTCCTCCGGGGATGGGAATATTGAACATCTGGATAATAAAAGAAAAGGCCGCTGTCATGGCGAGATATGGGATATGCTTGACTGAAAGCTCGCTCTTAAGCTTTCTAAGGGCGATTGCCCAAAAAGCGAACGATACGCCGTAAAGCGGTAAATAGGTCTGCGGGCTTAAATATCCGTCCGGGATATGCATTTACTCCTCCAAATAAAAAAGCCACGAAGGCTCTTCAAAACTATGACCTGCTTGGTCATTAAATAAAGCCTTCGTGGCTCTAATATTCTGCACAAAGAATACCATCGTAAAAAATCATTTGTCAACACCGGAGAACTTAAGTAAAATAAATCTACGATGAAGGCTTTGATCCAGAGGGTATCGGATGCGTCGGTAGAAATTGACGGAGATATTGTCGGCAGCATCGGCAAGGGCATCTTGCTTTTTTTGGGCGTCGAAAGGGGCGATGAATTAAAAGACATCGAATATCTCTCAAAAAAAGCGCTAAACCTCAGAATATTCGAAGACGAGCAGGGGAAAATGAACCTCTCCGTGCAAGACATTAATGGAAGTATCATCGTGGTATCCCAGTTCACACTCTCCGCAGACTGCAGAAAAGGAAACCGCCCTTCTTTTGATAATGCAGGGTCGCCGGACAAAGCAGAAACGCTTTATAATACATTCGTGCAAAAACTGAAAGAAACCGGTATTACAGTTTCCACCGGTCAATTCGGCGCATATATGAAAGTAAGCCTTATAAACGATGGGCCGGTAACATTCATGTTAGACTCAAAAAGGTAATATGCATACCCTTTTAAAACTGTTCATCTGTTTTGCTGAAGAACACGGTCTTACTGATAATGCATTCGTTGTCGGCGGCGCGGTCAGAGATATTCTTTTAGGCAATGATATGAAGGATATCGATATCGCCGTAAAAGGCGATTCCCTTAATATCGCAAAGAAATTTGCGGAAGAGACCGGAGGTTCGTTCGTCCTTCTCGATGCGGAATTCCAAACAGCGCGAGTGATAAAAAACGGCTGTTTTCTTGACATCTCGGTCATGAGGGGAGATTCAATTCTTGACGACCTTTCCGAGAGGGACATCACCATAAATGCGATGGCGATACCCCTAAGCCTTCAGCCCTCAGCCCTCAGCCCTCAGTCTCTTAGTCTTATAGACCCGTATGGCGGCAGGGATGATCTTTCCAACAAAACCGTCAGGATGGTATCGGAAGAAAACCTCATAAAAGACCCTCTGAGGATTCTCAGAATCTACCGGTTCAGCGCCGAATTGAATTTTTTTATAGAAATAGACACATTAGACGCATCCGGAAGACTTTCGCCGCTGATAAGCTCTGTTGCCGTAGAAAGGATAGCCGAAGAACTGAGGCATATTCTCAGGCTCGATGATTCGTATGACGTAATTAAAACAATGAGCAATAAGGGCATACTGCGTCATGTCTTTCCTGAATTTAAAGAAGACTTCAGTGTCCTAAATTTAGAGTTATATAAAAATGTTGAGGATATTTTGAATAACTACCCGCACTTTATGCTTCCGGAATCAAAAAAAATATGCCTTAAGTTGTCCGTCTTTTTCACCGATGCGGACACTGCCAAAAACGCGTCGATACGGCTGAAAATGTCGAGGAAAGAAGTGGAGTTTATTTATAAAACGGCATCTAATCGCCGCCGTATTTTAAGACAGTACGAAGAATACGACGGTCATTTTGACGAAATAGCATCGGTAAGGCTTTTAAAAGAATTCCGGGACGACATATATCCTTTGATTATCCTCTCTATCGCCCAAGCGCCCGAAATTGCCGATTTTTGCAAGAAGCTGCTTGCATTTTACAATGAACCATTTAAAGCGAGGATGGGCATTCTTCCGGTTATTACGGGCGACGAACTGATAAAAAATTTCGATTTAAAGCCGTCGCCGTTATTCAAAAAGATACTTGCCGCTATTGAGGATGCTGTCTTGGAAGGTAAGATACGCTCAAAGGAAGAGGCATTGCAAATAGTGAAAGAAATGTTGACAACAGGCTAATGATATAAATCATACCCCGCTTAAAGCCGTTCCAAGTAAAATTAACTATGGAAAAAATAGACCGTTCATATGTCAGGAAAATAAGATACGCGGTTCAATGGGGAATATTCCTCATGGTCGCATATGCGGGTTACAAATTTTATCTATTCGCGCAAGCGCTGGAGAACGGACTTATCCCTGCCGTAACCCGTCCGCCGTCTATCGAAGGGTTCATGCCCATAGGCGCGTTAATGTCGCTCAAGCTCTGGATTACGGAAGGTATTTTCGACCCCGCACACCCGGCCGCACTCATAATCTTTATCGGCGCACTGCTCGTTTCTCTCTTATTGAAAAAATCCTTCTGCGGATGGATATGCCCTGTGGGCACCGTTTCGGATGCCGTATGGAAAGGCGGCAGAAAAGTATTCGGTAAAAACTTTGAGATAACTAAGTATATCGATTACCCTCTGAGGTCTTTAAAATATATCCTTATGGCCTTCTTCCTTTATGTCATTATCATACAAATGACGCCCCTCCAGATAACCGGATTTTTGAACACCCCCTACTGGAAGGTTTCCGACATAAAATTATTGAAATTTTTCACGGAAATGTCTCTCACCACGAAGATAACTTTGAGCGCTTTGTTCAGCCTGTCCCTTTTATATAAAAACTTCTGGTGCAGATATTTATGCCCCTATGGCGGACTACTCGGATTGCTGAGTATTTTAAGTCCCGTAAAAATAAAAAGAAATGAGACCGCTTGTATTCAATGCGGATTATGTTCCAAAAACTGCCCTTCCCTGCTGCCTGTGGATAAAAAAGAGACCGTCAGGTCGCCGGAGTGCACCGGATGCCTCACCTGCGTAAGTCATTGCCCCGCAAGACATGCGCTCGATGCGATCCTTCATAAAAAAATAGTTCTCAACCCGGTGATCTTTGTTTCGGGTGTGGTCTTGATATTCTTCGGGATTATCCTCGCGGCTAAAGTGACAGGGAAATGGCATTCGTCCATTACACACGACGAACTCCTTTCGCTCATGCCCATTATCCATGCCCTCGCCCATCCATAACATTCCATAATATAATGGAAGGCACGACTTCAAAAAAAGTATTACCCAAATCCAGCGATAAAAATCGCACATTGTCATTGTGAGCCCTTCGGTATATGTCATCCTGAGCCTGCCGAAGGATGGCAGCACTCAGGGCAAGCTTTGTCGAACCATAATAGGCGATTCACCCTTCGACAAGCGTTCGACTGAGGCTTCCGACAGGCTCAGCCTGACATTGCTCACGCCGAAGGCTCAGGGTGTCATGGTGAGCCTGTCGAACCATGGATTCAGGGTCAAGCCCGGAATGACGGTTATGAGGCTTTGTTATGATAGGTCTTAGTGCGTCATTACGGGTTATGGTATGATAATATTAAATAAAAGCCGGGGGAGGTATTCCATGCCTGAACTTAGATTGAATCTGATAACCCGTGAATGGGTAATCATCGCTAAAGAAAAGAAAAAAAACGCGGCTGACTTCATAAATGCAAAGGAAAGAAAAAAACATCCGGAGGTAGTCCAAACATGCCCATTCTGTCCCGGCAATGAATCCAAAACACCCGATGAGATATACAGAATCAAAGACGAAAAAGGTTGGATTATAAGGGTAGTGCCGAACAAATTCTCGGTGCTCTCAAAGGACGGCGACAGGTCAAGGATAAATACGGAATTGAAAAAAACCGTAAATGGGGTCGGCATACACGAGGTTGTCATAGAAACCCCTTTTCATAATCTCACAATCGCCACCATGCCGGCAGACCACCTGAAAGAGGTAATTCAAACGTACAAGGAAAGGTTTATCGAGGCGTATAAAGATACTCGCGTTGAAAATGTAATCATTTTTAAGAATGACGGATCAAACGCAGGAACGCCTATCGAACATTCCATAGCGCATATTGTAGGCATCCCGATCACTCCGAGACGCGTAAGGAACAGAATCGAAAACGCCATGAAATTCTTTGACGATACCGGAGACTGCCTGATGTGCAAAACAGTCATCGATGAACTCAGCGAGAGGGCAAGAATATTATTCGATACCGAACACTTCATATCGTTCATACCTTACGCTGCGCTTTCTCCGTTCCATACATGGATATTTCCCAAAAGGCATTCGGGTTCATTCGCGGATATACGTTCGGAAGAAATATGGGACCTTGCCTTAAATCTGAAACTTACGACGAGCTCGCTCTTTTACGGGCTTGAAAACCCGGACTATAATTATGTCATAAGGTCGGGGAGCCCCTCTCATGCGAATTCGGAATTCATCCACTGGTATATAAGCATAGTCCCGAGAGTCGCTACAGTATCCGGCTTTGAACTCGGCACAGGAATATACATAAACCCGCTGCCTCCGGAGGCGGCCGCGGATTTTTTAAGGAACGTAAGGATACCGCATGAACGATGAGAAAATTCTTATAGTAGAAGACGAAAAAAAAATCTCGGACATCGTAAAATCATACCTCGAGAGGGACGGCTTCAAGGTATCCGTTGCAGAGACAGGGCAGGCCGCGCTACAACTCATCAAAAAAGACTTCGATCTTATAATTTTAGATTTAATGCTTCCCGACATCGATGGGGAGACTATTTGCGGCTCTATCAGGGAATTCTCGGATGTCCCGATAATAATGCTTACCGCCAAAAGCGCGGAAGAGGACAGGATCAAAGGGCTCGGCATCGGAGCCGACGATTATGTTATAAAACCCTTCAGCCCGAGGGAACTCGCGGCGCGGGTCAAGGCACATCTCAGAAGGACGAAAAAAAATGAAAAAAAACTGCTCTCCTTCAACGACGGGCTTCTGACAATAGATACACTCTCGATGGAAGTAAAAAAAGGGAAAGATGTTACACCCCTGACAGCCACCGAATTCCGCATACTCCTGTGCATGGCCGAAAAACCGCAGATGGTCTTCAGCAGACTGCAGATCGTCAATGCCGTGCAGGGATATGATTTCGAGGGATACGACAGGGTCATCGACGCGCATGTCAAAAATATAAGGCATAAAATAGAAGATAACCCTCAAAGGCCGGTATTTATAAAAACGGTATACGGGGCGGGATATAAATTTATCGGAGCCCCAGATTGATATATCGTCATTGCGAGGCACGAAGTGCCGAAGCAATCTCAAGAACAACGGGATTGCTTCGCTTTGCTCGCAATGACAGAAAAAAACATTTAAATGAAAACTAAAATATTCCTCGCGTTCATAGTCGTCATCCTTGCAGCGCTCCTTTCCAACTTCATCTTCGAGTGGCTCATAATAAGGGACTTCGACAACTATGTAAACGGTGTAAGGGAAGATCAATTCTACTGGATACTGGCGTCGGTGGAAGGAAGTTACTCAAACGGGGGATGGAATAAAAAGGAATTATCCGAATCCATCCATTGGGGAATGATGCTCGGCCTTGATATAAAAATCATCGACATTACCGGTGAAGAAGTGCTTTCGTCCAATGAGGTTATGAAATTCCTTTCCGAATCGATGAAACGCCGGATGGAAGGACTCTTTCATATGCACGCTACAACCGGCTCTTTCGATCAATATCCACTGTACATCAAGGGCGACCGGATCGGAATCCTTATGTCCCGGCCTTTCCAGAAGGAACAAATAAAGGAGAAAGAATCCATATTCAAACGGAGGACAAAAAACTTCCTTTTTGTTTCATTCTTAATCGCAGGCGTAGGTTCGGCGCTCATAGCCCTGCTCTTCAGCAGGTATCTTTCAAGGCCTATTACCGTTCTAAAAACAGCGGCGGAAAAGATAGCGCAGGGAGATTTCAATGTGCGCATAATTCCAAAAAGCGATGACGATGTCGGAAAATTGTCAACAGCTTTCAATAGAATGGCAGAGTCTCTTCAGAGAGAGGAGGAACTCAGGAAACATCTTTTTTCAAATGTTGCGCATGAACT
The DNA here is from genome assembly GCA_016212685.1 of Nitrospirota bacterium. Taxonomy (GTDB): domain Bacteria; phylum Nitrospirota; class Thermodesulfovibrionia; order Thermodesulfovibrionales; family Dissulfurispiraceae; genus GWB2-47-37. The sequence continues at coordinate 18,907 of JACREW010000002.1, read as the reverse complement.
CAGAACACCCCTGACAATCCTCAAAACCCATGCAGAGGCTATAGCTGACGGGGTGATAGAAAGAGAGAAAGGACTGGAAAATATAAAAAATGAAATTGACAGACTGATAAAACTTGTAAAAGGCATAGAAGACATTACGGCTGCGGAGGCGAGCTTTTTCGCAAAAGGAAATCTAACCGAAATCAACCTGAAAGAATTTCTCTCGGAATTGGTCGATGACATGAAGCCGTCTTTTAAAGAAAAGGGTCTCGAAATAAAGATATTGAAAGAAAAAGATACGCCGGTCGCAGCCGACGTTGAAAAACTCGAAAAGATATTGAGGAATATCATTTCTAACTCTTTGAAGTTCACCGAAAAAGGCGGGGTTCTGATAGATTATGAAAAAATCGGAAACACGCTTTATATAGAGATAAAGGATTCCGGCAAAGGCATTCCAGAAGACAAAATACCGCTCATATTCACCCGTTTTTATAGAATAAAAAATCACCCTCTCATTCCACCCTTAGAAAGGGGGGACGAAGGGGGGTTAGGGCTGGGGCTTGCAATCGTAAAAGAACTCGTAAATGTTATGGGCGGCAGTATCGATGTAAAAAGCGAGGTCGGCAAGGGGACGACATTCAAGATATGTTTGCCTACAAATATATAAAATGTTTTGGCGGGAATGACAGCCTTCCGCTTCATTCTCATAAGGCATCCGGCCTTCCTCCGAAGCTACGCCGGCATGCTTCACCTTCCATGGTTTCGCTTATGCTGCCGAAGTCGCTTCAGGCAATCATCCCCGCCATTTGAATAGGATATGAAAATCGCTTTGATACAACTGGACATCAAATGGGAAGAGAAGGAAGAAAATTATAAACGGGCGGAATCTTTTATAGAAAAGGCTGCCTGTCTGAAGTGCGACATTGCAGCGCTTCCGGAAATGTTCAACACGGGATTTTCCATGAATGTTTCAGGGATTGCAGAAAGCGAACATGGAAAGACCGATTCGGTATTGTCGGGGATAGCCCAAAAATACGGCATATATATAATTGCAGGTTTTCCTATAAAAGAACCCTCAGAAGAAAAAGGCAGGAACATAGCCGCTGTATACGATAGAAAGGGAAGGCGCATCGCCGCCTATACAAAGATGCATCCCTTCTCGCTTTTGGATGAAGACAAATATTATGCTGCCGGCGAGGATACCGTTACTTTTGACATAGACGGCATGACGTGCAGCGTATTTATCTGCTATGACCTGCGCTTCCCTGAGGTATTCAGAAAAGTCGCCGGAGATGTTCAGGCAATATTTGTTATAGCCAACTGGCCGGCATCCCGCAAAGAGCATTGGGAAACCCTGCTTAAAGCCCGCGCCATCGAAAACCAATGCTTTGTGATCGGCGTCAACCGCACCGGCACGGACGGAAACGGCATTTATTATCCGGGGGCGTCCAGTGTTTTCGATCCGCCGGGAAACGCCGTCTGTTCTGGCAATGACAAAGATGAATTTATAGTATGCGAATTCGATCCGGCCGAGGCCGTTGAAATAAGGGCGCGGTTCCCTTTCCTTAAGGATATTCGCATATACTAAGACATAAGTTAACAAAGCCTCATAACCGTCATTCCGGGCTTGACCCTGAATCCATGGTTCGACAGGCTCACCATGACACCTTGAGCCTTCGGCGTGAGCAATGTCAGGCTGAACCTGTCGAAGCCTCAGTCGAACGCTTGTCGAAGGGCTGGATTCCCGCCTTCGCGGGAATGACAAATAATGTGGCATTACAAATGTATTTCTTAGTAATTCATAATTTATTCAAAGTCTGTTTGTATCATGATTGCATGAAGCTATACATCTTTTTTATATCGGCTCTGCTTGTAACCTTGCCTGCGAATGTTTACCCGGAGAATCATCCATCCGAAACCCCTACGCCATATGGAGAGCGCTGCCCTATGTGCGGGGCGTACGGATACTGCAAAGAGCAGCCTACTCATGAGGAAGCAGTCAATGTCCTGAAATCGCACTATGCAAAAAAAGGCCTGCAGGTAGTTATTATAAAGCAAGACGGGAGATTTATAGAGGCGGAGGTTATCAAAAACAAAAAAATAATTGATAGAATCCTGCTCGACTGCAGGACAGGAAGGATCAGGTCGATATATTAATTAATAAAGGCTTTATCCCCCCCTCATATGAGGCAGCCTTTCCCCCCAAGGCTGCCTCTTTTTTTGTTTTCACAGTTTTTTCATAAGGCATTCATAATATATTCAAATTCTCCTGTTACATTAGTTCCATAAATATAAAGGAGAAGCTATGAAAAAAATAATCGTTTTAACTGCATTGGCTGTATCGTATTTTGCACCCGTAGAAATATCCGCTCAGACAACGGAGCATGTCCACAAACCGCATCCGCACAAACACAAAGAATACGCTAAGGTCAAAAATCCCGTTCCCATGACCGAAGACTCCATAGTCAAGGGTAAAGGGCTTTTTGAAAAGCGCTGCGTTTCATGCCATGGAGAATCGAGCAAAGGCAATGAAAAAACCGATCTCACTGATGGACTGTTGATCCATGGGAACACCGACGGCGAGATATTTCATGTTATAACGGACGGGACAAAAGGACCCGCGCCTATGAAAGGATTCAAAAAAGAATTGACAAAGGAAATGAGATGGCATCTTGTGAATTATATCAAAAGCCTCAAAAAAACTGAAGGAGACAGGAGATAAGTCGATGAAAAAAATAATATTTATAAGTATACTGATTATTATATTAACGGCAGGCTATAGTTATGCCATAATAAACTGTCATGGAGACTCCGGAGAGCCGGAGAGCGAAATGACGGGCGGACAGGGTGTAATAGATAATCGTCAGGAAAGCGCAGTCGGCGATGGAAAAACCAATAGTCATCAGACGCCGAAAAGCGATGCCGCAGAGCATACGCAGCAAGACAATAATACACTCAAAAACACTATGCCCAACGCATCCAAAGAAGGCATCTTAAAATAGCGATGGTTATGGCATCTAATAACATAAGAAACAGATTCTTAAATCTATCGGCAATTATCCTTTTGCTCTTTTTTGTCCCGGTTTCTTTTGCCCACGATCTTGTATGGCCGGGCGAAAAACTTAAAGAGCTGTTTCCTCGGGCCGAGTCCTTTGAACAAAAAAATCTCTATGTCTCCGACGAACAGCGAACAGCCATCGAAAGGGCTTTAGGAAGCAGATTGCCTGAGGAAGACCTGAAGCCTTCGATATATCTAGCGGTGGTTAGGAGCAGCCCTGAAGCCCCTCCGCGCAAGGCCGCTGCAATGATGTTTATCGATGCGCACGGCGAAGGCGGAAAAATAGAGATGGGAGTTGTTGTGGGCGGCAAGGGAGAGATTATGAAGATATACATCTTCGAGAACAAAGAGTCTGAAAAGCTCCTGCAGCCGCAGTTCCTAAAACAGTTCGAAAACAAAAAGTCGTCGGACCTCTTTAAGGTCGGCGCTGATATAAGCGCTCCGGCAGGCAGAGAGAAGTCCGCGCAGGCAATCGCATCAGGCGCAAGGAGAGGACTTCTCATCATCAACGAGATGTTTAGAAAGAAATGAAGAAGCTTATCTCGCATATTGTTGTACTTTTGACGATGCTCTTTACTGCAACCTATGCATTAGGCGGCGAAGGACACGGGAACGTCCGGTCCTCCTATGAATTCCGCATTGACACGGCTGAGGTAAAGTTAAAGATCGAGCCTGCGACATTTATAAAGGGAAAGACGCCGGAAATATCGGTGGCGCTGACCGATTCCATGTCAGGAAACCCAGTTTTGGATGCAGAGATATATCTATACTTGCAGGATGCCTCTACATCTGCCGCCCATGCAGGGCACACAGCGGCTCCGGCAGTAAAAAACAGCATTCCAGGCGAAGACGGCCTCGACTTTGGCAGCGCCCCTGATGAGCGGCCTTCTTACGACCTCTCGTATTTCACGAGATTTAAGGCAGGTCAGATGGCCGGCATGTATTCAACATCATATCCTATAATTAAAAAAGGCGATTACAAATTCATAATTGCAGTGAAATCCCTCGGAGGAAAAAGGTTTGCCGAACCCATTATTTACGGCGGCGCCATGCCATACCGTGAGGCGTCGAAGATCCCGCTGTACCGGATGTGGTTCACGGCAATTGTTATCTTTTCAAGCGGCCTTTTAGGCATATGGATACTGTCACAGAGGAAATCACTGACATTGCAGACGGGACAGAAGCTCAACTTGCTCGATATTCCATGGATTAAGAAATTTTTCAAATCCTCGTGGTTCCAGCCGGTGTTTCAGATACCCGCATTCGTGTTATTCCTCATTATAATTGCGGCCGGTCTTTTGGACGTGCAGCAGGGCGACAGGAACATCGCGACGCTGTCGATGTGGACCATATGGTGGGCTGCCATAATATTCACATTTGTATTTGCCGGAAGGGTCTGGTGCATGATGTGCCCCTTCGGCGCGGCGCAGGACCGGCTCGGCAGATTGTTCAGCCTGAACAAAAACTTTCCAAAGCCCGTAAGGAACATCTGGCTGTCGAGCTTCATATTCTTCGGTCTCACATGGTGGGACAGTTACAGCGGGATAGTGAATAAACCCGCCCTCACCTCCTACCTGCTTATCGGCTTTTTTATTGCCGCTGTGGGAATGGCCGTTACATTTAAGGGCAGGTCATTTTGCAGATACGTATGTCCCATAGGAGGCATTATCGGTCTCTATTCCATGTTCAGCCCTGTAGAACTCAGGAATAAGTGCCTCGAAGTATGCAGAGGACACGAAGCAAAAGAATGCGTTAAGGGAGCGGGTAATGGCCTTCCATGCCCCATGTTCGTGACCCCGGTTACTCTCGACAGAAATAATTATTGTAATTTCTGCAGCGAGTGCATAAAATCATGCTCGCAGGACAATATCGTTGTCAGGGTCAGGAGCTTTGCAAAAGATCTGTGGGTTTCTGCAAAAGGGTATATGGACGAGGCATATCTCGCAATGGTGCTCGTAGGGCTTACGATAGTCGTAACAGGCGAGATGGTGGAGCCGTGGCATAAGTGGATGGATGTTATAGGGAAGGCTATCCCTTACAAATGGTTCGGTATTGCGTCCCATGCCGGTGCAGAGAAGCTAACCTTTCTGATAGTTATGACAGTCGGCTCGCTCGTTATACCTCTGTCTTTGCTTGCCTTTGCAGCGTTTGCGGTGCGTAAAGCTACCGGGCCGGGATCACCCCTGTCATTAAAGGAAACCATTATAAGATTCGCCTATATGTTCATCCCTGTAGGGCTCTCTATGCATCTCGCCCATAATGTCTCCCATCTGTTCAAAGAAGGTCCCGGCATAATACCGGCGATTCAGAGGGCGGCAGCGCTGCATTTGGGTCTGAACATGGGCGAGCCCGATTGGGATATAATACCTCTTATGGGCTCTGAATCCATATTATGGCTGCAGATGGCCATTTTTATGATGCTCAATGTCTTCTCCCTCTATTCGGGGTATAGGATAGCGGTAAAATATTACGGAGATAAGGCGATGAGGGCATTTATTCCGATGGCAGCCCTTGCCGTTTTCTTCATGATGCTAAACACATATATCCTCGGCCAGCCCATGTCGCCGAGGCACGGTCATTGAGGTGGATATGAAAACAAAACTTTTGTCATTACTGCTTTTGTCTTTGCTGTTGGCGGCTGCGCCGTCCCATGCACAACTCGACCTCGAAAAGGAGGTGCTTATAATACCCGATACTCATAATGAAAAGCCGTATATATGGAAGGTTCTAAGGAACCCCAAAGATTATGAGCTTAATCTTCAATACGATGATACCGCAGCCGGAACAGAAACTACTTTCAGCATGGACATTCGCTCAAAGGGGACGGCAAAGATAGACGACCTTCACGTATTCATCGCCGATGAAGACCTGCATATATACAGACATCTGAGGCCGGTAATATCCGGCAACGGGAAATATACATTCGGTTTCAATGTCCCGCAAGCGGGGAAATACAGGTTTGAAGCGGTATTTAAAACGCAGGATGGCTGGATAAACATCAGCAGGGATATAAAAATCAAAGGTGACAAAAAAACTTCAGAACCGGAAACAAAGGCCGGTGATGAAGATTACAGCGTGAAGGTAAAGCTTATTCCCAAAAGAATATATTCAGAACATGTAGTGACAATAGTTTATGGAATAATGTATAAAGGCATTCCACTTAAAGGACTTGAGAAGATCGACGGTTTCGATATGCAGGTTGCCGCATGGGATGAGGATATGGAGGAATTCATCTATGCGGCCCCCAAACAGAATCTCGGAGGCCCTGAGGTAGCGGTAAGCATAGTCTTTATGAAACACGGCAAACATGCCGTTTTCGGGGAATTCAAGCATAACGGGATTATCAGGAAAATAGATCTCCTTATAAACGTGCTTGAGGAGCCAAAGGAAGACGGCGGTTCCATTCGGGACACCAAACCGTCCTATTAATGGAACACACTATGTCGCCGAATACTTCATACTTCATTCATAATCTTTTGTTAATCTCCCTAAAACAAATAAGACGAGAGGAGGTGAGTTTATGAAAAAGTTTCGGATAACATTATTGCTGATTGCCGTAACGATCCTCTTTGCAGCGGCAAATGACGCGTTCGCGCAAAAGCAGGCAAAAGACGAATCCCTGAGAAAGGGAGAAACAAGGACTACCCTCGACCCGAACCTGTTTCCCGATGCGCAAATAAAAAAGGCATACCAGATTGCAAAGGAAATTCCCTGGGTCCTGGACAGTATCTATTGCTACTGCATGTGCAAAGAGTCTCCGGCGTTTAAACATAAGAGTCTCCTCAGTTGCTATGTTGACAATCACGCCGCAATGTGAGATATTTGTCTACGGGAGGCCCTGCGGGCTTCCGAACTTTACAAAAAAGGTTATCCTGTAAAAAAGATAAAGGAGACTGTAGAAAAAGAGTTTAAACGATAGGAGGATTGAAAAGTGAAAAGGATATCCGGTATATTTTTAAGCATTCTGGCGGTCGGATTTCTGGTGAGTTATCCCGTCCTTTCAGATGCTATGATGGGCGAAATGATGGGCGGCAAAATGGGAGACGACAAGTCTGATGGAAACAAGCACGATAAACAGAGCGATAATGCAAAAGAGAAAGATATGTCGGACAAACAGGATATGAAGGAGAAAATGTCAGACAAACCAATGGAAGACATGACGGGAAAACATAAAGATCACCGCATGCGCCACAAACACTAATAAATTAACATTACAGGAGGCAGCGTTATGAGAAAGTTGGCCGTATTCACTTTGATACTGCTTTTCATTGCAGGAATCGCGTACGCAAAAGATTACGAGGTAAAGAAAAAGGCAGGGGAGTATGATGTAACTGCTAAAATAGACAAAAACCCGCCTGTTGTCGGAGACAACAATATAACCGTCGAAGTTAAGGACGCGTCGGGAAAATATATCACCGATGCGAAGGTAAAGGTCGAATATTCTATGCCTGCAATGCCGGGAATGCCTGCAATGAATTACAAGGCCGACGCAGAATTGAAAGGCAACGAGTATAAGACTAAGATGAACCTCTCCATGTCGGGCGCATGGAATGTTGCAGTAAAAATAACCCGCGGCGGAAAGACGACCTCGGTAAAATTCAATGTTGACGCACGATAGCATATGATACGGAGAAACGGAGACATGGAGAAACGGAGAAAAGGATTTTTATTTGTTCACCGATTCACCCATTCACCGGTTCTCCGCGTCTTTACATTGCTAATAGCTGTTGGCTGTCAACTGTCAGCTTCACCTGCTTTCGCCGAGGAACTGAACCTGCAATCTTTGATCGACGAGGCGTTGAAGAACAACCACGAAATCCTTGTAGCCGAATCGAAAATATCCGTATCGAAGTTCAAGATACCACAGGTAAAGAGCCTTCCGGACCCTATGTTCATGTTCGGTTACCAGAATGAAGGTCTGGGAAGATATAACTATGGGTATTCTCCGGACGCGCAGTGGATGTTCTCGGCCTCGCAGATGTTCCCTTTTCCGGGCAAACTCCCTCTGAAAGGCGAAATGGCTGAAAGAGATGCCGAGGGCATAAAGGCATCGTCCGAAGCGGTACAACTTAGAACCATAGCGAGAATAAAAGAGCTGTATTACGACCTTTTTCTTATGTATAAAAACATCGACCTTATAAAAGACAGAACCCTGCTCTTCTCACGGATCGAGGACGCAGCTATAGCAAGATACTCTTCAGGCATGGCCTCCCAGCAGGAGGTAATAATGGCACAGACCGAAAAATATATGCTTCTTGAAAAAGAAGAAATGCTGAAACAGAAGATACAATCCATCGAAGCAATGCTTAACACCACAGTAGGCAGGAACGTTAAATCTCCCCTCGGCAGGCCTGCGGAGATGCCCGCCACAATGCTTGCTCGAAATATGGACGAGTTGATATTAACGGCGCATAATAATTCGCCCGAAGTAAAACTCAGAGAAAAAATGGTCTCCTCGGCAGAGGTAAAAGTGAATATGGCCGAGAAAGAATATTATCCGGATTTTACCGTTGCCGCGAGCCTTTTTGACAGAAGGAACATGCAGGATATGTGGAGCCTTACGACCACCGTCAATATACCTATTTTCTACGGGACAAAACAGAGGCAGGCCGTGAATGAGGCAAAGGCGGCTTTATCCGAGGCGCGGCATGAGCTTGAGGGACTAAAACTTATGCTTTCTTCAGCAGTCAGGGACAATTATTCCATGTTGAAGACTTCCGAAAGCCTGATGGACTTATATAAAACCGGCTTGATTCCCAAGACCTATCAGGACTTCGAATCGGCAATTTCGGGATATGCAACCGGCAAGGTCGAGGCGATCACCGTTATATCGAGGCTTAAATCACTTATCGACTTTGAGACCTTCTATTGGGTTCAATTCGCCGAAAGAGAAAAAGCCATAGCAAGGCTTGAGGCGATAACAGCAGTCAACAGTCATGGTTCGACAAGCTCACCATGACAGGAAAAATCTATAAGTTCAACATAAAGACTGTCACCCTGAGCCTGTCGAAGGGCAAGAGTCAGGAGAAGAAAAAATGAGCAAAAGAAATTTGATAATTATCGCCGCCGTCGGTTTCGCGATAGGAATATTCCTTTATTTCTCGAAATCGGTATCTTTAAAAACAATCTTTCAGGGCAAAGCCTCAAAGCCGCCTGCATCTCAGTCGTCAGAGCATCAGGGGCATGCAACGGAGAGCGGACAGCAGCAACCACAGACGCAAGCTCAAGAAGCGCCTCAAGAGCAACAGGAGCCGCCTACCATAGAAATACCGCCCGACAAACAGCAGTTGATAGGCGTGAAAACAGTTGCAGTTTCGGTAAAGCCGCTGCAGAAGATTATCAGGACTGTCGGGCGAATCGAGTATGATGAAAGAAGGCTCGCAACCGTCAATACGAAATTCGAGGGATGGATAGAGAAACTATACATCGATTACACCGGCAAATATGTAAAAAAAGGAGAGCCGCTCGCTGAGATTTACAGCCCCGAACTTTTCGCAACGCAACAGGAATTTATAAATGTAATAAAATGGGCGAAACAAGGCAAAGAAATAAAAAACGAAAGAATGAGCGGTCTCCTTTCAAAAGATGCGGATGCGATCATAGAAGCCGCAAAGCAGCGTTTAAAATTGTGGGACATAACAGAGGCGCAGGTTAAAAAAATAGAGGAGACAGGCAAGCCCGTAAGAACTCTTACCGTATACAGTCCAGTAAACGGCTATATCGTTCAAAAAACGGCATTACAGGGGATGCGTATAATGCCGGGAGAAAAACTCTTTGATGTGGCTGATTTATCCACGGTTTGGGTTATCTCTGATATTTATGAATATGAATTGTCACTAATAAAGACAGGGCAAACAGCAAACATCAGTCTAAGCTATTTCCCGGGCAAGGAATTTTCATCAACAATTGATTATGTCTACCCTACCCTTGCCGGCGAAACGAGGACGGCTAAGGTGAGATTCACAATCTCAAATCCGGGCGGGCAACTGAAGCCCCAGATGTTCACCACCGTGGAGATAAAAATCAATATCGGCAACAAACTCGCTGTTCCCGAAGACGCAGTAATCGATACAGGCACGCGGCAGATAGTCTATGTGGACAAAGGAGAAGGATATTTCGAACCGAGAGAGGTCATACTCGGTATAAGGGCGGAAGGATTGCGGGAAGTAACGATGGGATTGAAGGCAGGCGAAAAGGTCGCTTCATCGGCCACGTTCCTCATAGATTCCGAGGCAAAACTGAAAAACGTGGCGCCTCTCGGCGGACACAAACACTGATATCATGATAGCAAAAATAATCGAATACAGTGCGCGCAATAAGTTTATCATTTTTCTGCTCGTGGCTTTTCTCATCGTATGGGGATACTGGGCATTAAAACAGACCCCTCTCGATGCAATACCCGATTTAAGCGATACGCAGGTCATCATCTACACTGAATGGGCCGGAAGAAGCCCAGACCTTGTTGAAGACCAGATAACCTATCCGATAACATCCACTCTCCTTGCCGCCCCGAAAGTGCAGGTGGTGCGCGGATTCTCATATCTCGGCAGTTCGTTCATATATGTTATTTTTGAAGAGGGCACGAATATCTACTGGGCCCGAAGCAGGGTATTGGAGTATTTGCAGGCGGTTAAAAGCAAGATACCTGCGGATGTGAATCCCGTGCTCGGCCCTGATGCGACCAGCGTGGGATGGGGATTTTCATATGCAGTGGTGGATGAGACAGGCGGACACGATCTCTCGCAACTGCGCTCCGTTCAGGACTACAACATAAAGCTCGCGCTCGAAAGCGTCGAAGGCGTTTCGCAGGTTGCAAGCATCGGAGGATTCGTAAAACAGTACCAGATAACCATAGACCCCAACCGGCTTCTGGCGTATAACCTTCCGCTGCCGAAGGTGCTTGAGGCCATAAAGAAGAGCAACAGCGACGTGGAAGGAAGGGTGCTTGAATTCTCAGGCATAGAGTATATGGTAAGGGGACGGGGCTACATTAAAAGCCTCAAAGACCTCGAAAGCATCTCCGTAGGCGCTAACGGCGCCGGAACTCCGATATTTCTAAGAGATATTGCGAATATCCAACTCGGCCCGGAAATAAGAAGGGGTATTACGGAACTCGACGGCAGAGGCGAGGTGGCCGGGGGCATAGTAGTTATCAGGTTCGGCGAGAATGTCCTGACGGTCATAGACAAGGTAAAAGAAAAGATCAAAAAAGATATCGAGCCGAGCCTTCCGAAGGGCATGAAAATTGTCGTGACCTACGACAGATCAGACCTTATACACCGCTCAATCGATACGCTTAAAGAAGAAATATTAAGGCTTTCTGTAGCGGTCAGCGCTGTATGCATAGTATTTCTGTTCCATCTGCCGAGCGCGCTTGTGGTAATTCTTACCTTGCCTGTTGCAATAATCATTTCATTCATCTGCATGTACTATTTAGGCGTAACTTCGAATATCATGAGCTTAAGCGGAATTGCCATTGCCATCGGAGCCATTGTGGACGCCTCCATCATTATGGTGGAAAACGCCCATAAGAAGCTCGAAGAATGGGAGGAACATGGCAGGCAGGGCAGCCGCATGGACGTAATAATCGATGCCGCAAAAGAGGTGGGACCTTCCCTATTCTTCTCTTTGCTCGTCATTACGGTCGGATTTCTTCCCGTATTCACGCTTCAGGCGCAGGCAGGAAGGCTCTTTAAACCGCTGGCATACACAAAGACATTTGCAATGTTATTCTCATCATTCCTTGCGATTACGTTGACTCCGGTATTAATGACCCTCTTCATTAAAGGCAAAATAAGGCCGGAAGAAAAAAATCCCATAAGCATTATTCTCCATAAGATATATGAACCGGTTGCAAAACTCGCGCTCAGGTTTAAAAGGACGGTAATTGTAGTTGCACTGATTATCATGGCAATCACCGCATATCCGTTCCTTAAGCTCGGCTCCGAATTCATGCCGCCATTATATGAGGGCACACTCTTTTATATGCCGGTAACTGTTCCTGCTGCTTCGATATCGGAGGTTTCAAAACTCCTGCAGATGCAAGACAAAATACTCAAAGGAATACCTGAAGTGTCACAGGTATTCGGAAAAGCAGGACGCGCAGAAACGGCAACAGACCCCGCGCCCCTTGAGATGTTCGAGACTGTTGTAAATCTGAAACCGGAATCGGAATGGAGGCCGGGCATAACCGTAGAAAGCCTGAAGAATGAGATGAACGAAGCCCTCACAATCCCCGGAGTAGCAAACTCGTTCACAATGCCCATAAAAGCACGTATCGATATGCTCTCCACAGGCATAAGGACTCCGGTAGGGATTAAGGTCATGGGCTCAAAACTTGAAGAAATAGAAAGATTAGGACTGGAAATAGAGCACCATATCAAAGAAATTCCTGGCACGAGGAGCGTGTACGCCGAAAGGGTGACAACAGGATATTTCCTCGACTTCAACATCAAACGCGAAGAGGCAGCCCGATACGGCCTGGCTGTGGACGATGTGCAGGAAATCATTCAGTCTGCCGTAGGCGGCATGAACCTTACCACCACCGTAGAAGGGAGAGAGCGCTATCCGGTAAATGTCCGCTATTCGAGAGAATTAAGGAATGATGTCGAAAAACTAAAAAGAATTTTAGTGCCGGTTATGAATAACCAGCAGCCGGCAATCATCGGTCAGCAGTCGGCGATGGGCGGTATCCGGACGGCATCCATGAATATTGTTCAGGTGCCGCTGGGAGAATTAACGGACATAAAGATTGTAAGAGGCCCTACGCAGATAAAGAGCGAAGAGGGGCTTCTGGCGGCATACGTTTATATAGACTTTTCAGGCAGGGATATAGGCGGATATGTCGAAGAGGCAAAAAAGAAAATCGCCTCTTTAAAGATTCCCGAGGGCTATCGCCTCGAATGGAGCGGCGAGTACGAATACATCGTTAAAACACATGAAAGATTGAAACTCGTGATTCCCCTCACGGCACTCATCATCTTTGTGCTTATCTACTTCAATACAAAGTCCGTTACAAAAACAATCATAGTGCTGCTTGCCGTGCCCTTCTCTCTTGTCGGCTCATTCTGGCTCCTTTATATCCTCAACTATAATATGAGCATAGCCGTGTGGGTGGGTATTATCGCTCTTGCAGGCCTCGATGCCGAGACAGGAGTGGTCATGCTCCTTTATCTCGAACTCGCCTATGAAAAATGGAAAAAAGAAGGCAGGTTAAACGGCATTGTCGACCTGAAAGAGGCGATAATGTACGGCTCGGTAAAAAGGATCAGGCCTAAGATCATGACCGTAAGCGTTATATTAGCCGGTCTTATCCCTATTATGTTCAGCCACGGCACAGGTTCGGACGTTATGAAGCGTATTGCAGCGCCGATGGTAGGCGGAGTAATCACCTCGACGATCCTCGAGTTGATAATTTATCCCGCAATATATATGATATGGAAAAGCAGGGAGTTCAAAAAAACAGAGTAACAGTATGGAATTTATAAATAGTCTTTTAATTTTCTTCTCCGGCAAAGAGCTTTCGGTGCCTCTCGGACAGGTTATCGTTTTTATAAGCATCAACTCTTTCTGCCTTTTATTCGGCAAACACAAGCTGGGACTCTTAATCTCCTACTGTTTCGTCATCTACTGGGGGTTTATATTCAACCACACTTATTTCATGGGCATTTTTGAAGGAACAACATGGGGACTGCCGGTATACATCTTTTCTGGTGTAGCCATGTTTATCCTCGCCGTTATAGGATATTTTCAGGACAACAGGGGATAAATGTTGCATTAAGGTTTCAGGCTGCTTTATATTCCCTGAAAACTACATTCTTTGCAATTCGCTTTGCTGCAAACCCTCGATATTCCCTGATGGCATAAGGCAAAGTCATACTTTAGCGGATCTTCGGAATCGAACTCCTTGAGCGATTCCGTTATCTCCACAGCCATCTTCCAGTCCTGAGATTTTCTCTTTGTAAAGCTCAGGCATTTAGATATGCGGGCTATATGCGTGTCGAGCGGAATAATAAGCTTGTTCTTAGGAATGCCTTTCCAGATGCCGAAATCAATGTCCCTGTCCCTTATCATCCATCTCAAAAAAAGATTCATCCTCTTGCACGCGCTGCCCTTTTCAGGCGACGGTAAAAACTGAAGAAAACCTCTCCCTCGCCCCCTCCCACAAGGGGAGGGGGGATCTTTTTTAATTGTCCCCTCCCTTGATGGGAGGGGATTAAGGGGAGGGTGAGATAAACCTATTGTGAGCAAAGTGCCAACAAAACCAATCAATCCATTACCTATGTTTAAATCACTGTCTTTATAGCGCTTCTTGAACATGGCTTCAAGACTACCGTATCTCTTCAATACCTTGTTCAAAACATGCATGAGACATACAATATCATCATTTTAATTAAACCTGTATTTGACGCCTGAAAACAAATCCCTCTGCTTCTTTAAATTAAAGCCTAAAAGAAAATCATACGGGCTTTTACCCATTATCGAAAGTATCTTCTTTACCACGGGCTTGAATAAATCTACCCTGCCGTACGCGAAACATGACGCGATAAAACCGGAAACCTCGATGTCTTCCGATCTTTTATATTGATGCGGAAATTCTATAGGGTCGTGAAGAACTCTTTCCTTGAAGTTGTATTCCCTATAGAACTCGTCGAGTATCTGTCCCAATGATTTCATCTATTGCGGCAGCGCCTCCTCTCATCTTGCCTATATTTTATCCGAACCTGTCTTTTTCATCAAACGCTTCAGCCCTTCGGGATAATTTTTAGTTGTAAATTATATTGCATGCGATATAATCTATGAATTATTTATACTGACGGAGCATAGATATGAAAGTCGCCAGACTCTACAGATTCGATGACATTAGAATAGAGGATATGCCTATCCCGCAAATCGGCCCGCGCGATGCGCTGATTAAAACAAAGGCTTGCGGCATATGCTCCGGAGATGTAATGCCGTGGTATATCGAGAAAAAAGCGCCTTTAGTAATCGGTCATGAGCCTGTCGGAGAAATCGTTGAATTAGGAAAAGAATTATTTACTAAAGGGGGGATTACTAATTTTTCTGTCGGTGATAGGGTATTCGTGCATCATCATGCGCCGTGCCTAAACTGCAAATACTGCATGAGAGGCGATTATGTTCAGTGTGAGACATGGAGAAACACAAAAATAATTCCGGGAGGAATATCAGAATACATACTCATCCCTGAAATTAACTTGAGAAATGACACCCTCAAACTTCCCGAAAATGTAAGCTATGAGGACGGCACACTCGTTGAACCTACCGCCTGCGTTGTTAAATCGCTAAAACGGGCGAATATAAAAAAAGGCGATACCATATTGATTATCGGCCTCGGCGTGATGGGACAGATTCATGCACTGCTTGTAAGGGAATTCGGGGCGGAAAAGATAATCGGCGCGGATATAATACCTTTCAGACTTGATAAGGCGCTCGAATTCGGCGCGGATTACGCCATAGACGTATCGAAAGAAGACATGTCGAAGAAGCTAAAGGATTTAACGGACGGAATGATGGCCGATATTGTCATAACCGGACCGAACAGCGCCGATGTCATGAAACAAGGGATAGAAGCCGCGTCATGCGGAGGTACTGTGGTATTTTTTACGCCCGCTAAGCCCGGAGAAATTCTAAGCCTCAATCCTAATTATCTCTACTTCAGGGATATAAATATAGTCACCAGCTATTCGTGCGGGCCGGACGATACGAGAGAGTCTCTACAATTTATAAACAAAGGCATTATTACGGCAAGTAAACTCGTTACACATAGTTTCCCTATAGAAGAAACAGAAAAGGCATACAGAATAACCTCAGAAGCAAAAGACTCATTGAAATGCACAATTGCATTTGGCGATGGGCTATAGGCAAGAGGCTATAGGAAAAAACACTAAAATTTAGCGCCTATCACCCATCGCCTATTGCCTTTAACTCAAAAACCTCGCTATCTCCTGGATCATCCTCGTGACATCGAACTTCACAAGATAACCGTCCGCCCCTACAAGCGTAGCCTTCTGCTTGTTTTCCTCGCCGCTCAGTGAAGTATTCACAACTATCGGAAGTATCTGAAGCTTAGGATTGCTTTTAACGTTCTTCGTAAATGTCAGGCCGTCCATCTCGGGCATTTCCACATCGGTAACGACAAGGTTTATGTACTCGGTAATGGGCTTGTCGCCTATCTTCTGCAGGAAATCATTGAGTATATCCAATGCCTGCTTGCCGTCCATAGCCTCGATAACATGCAATCCGGCGCTCTCCAGCGTATCCCTGAGGATCTTTCTGGCAACCGATGAATCGTCTGCGATAAGGACATTGCCTTTGAGTTTCTTCTTGCCTATCCGTTCTATCTCCTCGGCGGCTACGCCGTGCTTGGGCATAAGGGCGCCTATATCCGAAATAACGCTCTCGAGATCGACGATCAGCAGGAGCGATTCACTTTCGTCGTCTATTTTTGTTACGCCGGTTATCCTGCCCCCGTGCTTGGCCTGAAGGAGCGACGGCGGAGGTTTTATCTGATCCCATTTAATTCTCCTAATTCTCTCCACTTCGTGAACGATCATGCCGACTGTTGTTCCGAGCATCTCGAGGACAATAACCTTAGGGCGTATTTCAATATTAGAAGGAGCAACTATTTTCATCCACTTTCCAAGGTCAACTATAGGCGTGATCTCGCCGCGCACCTCGGCAATGGCCTCTGCATAGGCAGGCATATCAGGAACTTTTGTGAGCGTAGGCATTGGTATAATTTCCCTTACCTTAGCGACATTCACGCCATAATCAAGGACTTCAGGACTGCCGTCAGGATGGGTTCCATACATCCTGAAAACAACAAGCTCCATCTCATTTGTCCCGACCTTTAAAACCTCCGGCAAAACGCCGATGCTCTGAGCCATAACCTACCTCCATGTGTGCGGTTCATAAACCCTTTGATATTTTTAAATTATAGCCTTAGAACAATACTTTTGCAAGCAAATCTTGAATTCATATATAATCAATCCTATGGAAAAAACGAAAAAAACGGCTCAACATCCCTCTCTTTCAAATGCCCCCTCTTGCGACTGGAAGTCGCCGAAAAATAGAGCAGAAGAGCAGGAGAGCAGAAGATCAGAGGTCAGTAAAATATACAAACATAAAAACGATTTCACGTGGAGCGGCGTTAAGACCGAAAAGTACAAACAGAAAGACGGCAACTGGTCTGCGATTGTCAGAAATGTCCTCATAGGCAATCGCGGAGAGACGGCAAAATTCCATCTCAGGTATTTCGAGATAGCTCCGGGCGGTTACAGCAGCCTCGAAAGGCATAACCATGAACATGTGGTTGTTTGCATTAGAGGCAAGGGAAGAATAAGGATGGGGAAAAAATCTTATGCCCTGAATTATCTCGATACCGCATATGTAGCTCCGGATACCGCCCATCAACTCATAAATCCTTACGATGAGCCCTTCGGATTTTTCTGCATCGTAAACGCAAAAAGGGATAAGCCGAAGACGATTAATCCGAAAAATGCAATTAACCTCTGAAGATATGGAGGCATGGGCAGATAAAAGGCTTTACCTCGCCACATTATTGAGGATGACTGTTAAAACTTATGCAATAAAAAAATTCACGCTGGACATACTGGATTGTTTCAAAAAATTGCGAATTGTAAAGACTTTTAGCTGTTCATGCTTCCATATAAATGCATTTTCCGGGTTAACCACAGGGTTTATGCCGATGCTCCGCAGCACTTTTTATATTTCTTCCCGCTGCCGCAGGGGCAGGGGTCGTTTCTTCCTACTTTTTTCTCTTTATGAACCGGCTGATGCGCAGAATCACCGCCTGCCCTGTTATAAACCAGGTTCTGCTCCGACTTCATTTTTATCTCCTGTTCTTCTTCATGCCGCACCTGAATCTTAAAAAGCCTCATCAATACCTCTGAGGTAAGCCTCCCGGACATTTCCGCAAAGAGATCGAACGCCTCTTTTTTATACTCCACAAGGGGATCACGCTGCGCGTATCCCCGCAGCCCTATGCCTTCTTTTACATGGTCGATGCCGAGGAGATGATCCTTCCACTGGGCGTCTATTACCTGCAAGAGCACCATTTTCTCTATATAACGCATAAATTCGGCGCCGGCTTCAACTTCTTTCTTATCGTAAGATCCCCGCGCCTGCGAGACAATAAAATCCCTGAGATCATCGACCGATGAAAATCCGTCTAATTTCAAATCTACCGCAAATCGGCCGTATAACGCGTCCTTAAGCCCGTTAATGTCCCATTCAGCGGCATCCGGACAATAGACGGAGAGAAGCTCATCCGTCTCGTCTTCCATCATATCTATAACCCTTTCCTTTAAAGACTCGCTCTGCAACGCCTCCCGCCTGAAGGAGTATATCTCTTGTCTCTGTTTGTTCATTACATCATCGTATTCGAGAAGGTGTTTTCTTATGTCGAAGTTATGGGCCTCGACCCTTTTCTGCGCGTTCTCGATGGCCTTTGTTACCATTTTATTTTCTATGGGTATGCTTTCATCCATCTTCAATAGATTCATCAGGCCGTTTATCCTGTCAGAGCCGAATATGCGCATGAGGTCATCTTCGAGAGAAAGATAAAATTTCGAAGCGCCGGGGTCTCCCTGCCTGCCCGACCTTCCCCTGAGCTGGTTGTCTATTCGCCTTGCCTCATGTCGCTCTGTTCCCATTATATGAAGCCCGCCTGCCGCCAATACCCCATCTTTTTCCTTGTCGCATATATCCTTTGCCTTATCATAAGCGGTGCGAAGCTCGGCCAGGGTCTTGTTTAGGACGAACTGGGGAGGCGCAAGGATCTTGTGCCTTCGCGTGCGGTTTGCCTCGTAGGTGACCTCTTCGAATCTG
>JACREW010000276.1 GCA_016212685.1 Nitrospirota bacterium | reverse complement strand
GTGTCCAAAATTCCTTCTGGCCAACGGGTAACTATTGTGCTATCCAAGGATGAATTCGGGAGAGTAAATATTCCTCTCGATTTGATGGCTGCTGAGATGATATCTTAAATGATATAGTTTACATGCAGGATGAGACGTTACTCGAAGATCCGGAAAATTTAGCTGTTAAGTTTGTAAAAGCATCCCTTCCCGAATTGGAAAGTCGGGAACTTGCTAAACGATTCCGTGCAACCCTTCTCTTAGCTACTTTAAAGCATGCTTATACATTTTCGGAATATTACCGGTCGGTATTGCCGGTTTCAGTATTGGACGGATCATTCGCTTTGGAGAATCTACCGGAGATTCCTCTTTTAACGAAAGAGTCCCTTTGCGGTCACGTGACTGCTTTAAGGACTTCTGGTAATACTGGCCTTCTTCAATATACCACTGGAACAACCGGGATTCCCTCTTCAGTTTATCGCTCTAACCTTGAGATATCTTTCTTGAAACAATTCTATAGCTCTCTGCAGGGAATTCTTAATGGTTCAACTGATAATCCCAGTCCTCTTATCCTAACACTGGCAAATCTCTACCATGGCAATGTCATCGATATTCCGCTCAATGGGTATCGTATCTCCACAGGTCTGTTCGATCCTGTTCTCCTTAATCAAATAATGTATTGGCTGACAACCCCGCACGATATCCCTGGTGTGGAGAATTCCATCTCGACGATAACCGGACTGTACCAGTCCGTGCAATGGCTAACGATCATGCTCATTGGAAAAGATTTTGATTTCAGCAAATGCAAGATTAAACGTATTTACTCCGTCGGCGGATTTGTCACGTCTCGTTGGAAAAGGCTCATGGAAACATTATGGTCTGCGGAGATTATCCCCGTATACAGTTTAACGGAAGTCTTTACCCATTCGAATTGCTGTCTTCTGTGCGGGTCATATCATTTTTTACCCAATGTGATTCCCGAACTGATCTGTCCCGTAGAGCAGACGCCGATGACTGAGGGGGATGGGGAATTGGTTCTTACCGGCCTTTATCCCTTTATTCAAGGACAGCCGGCGATCCGTTTTGCCACAAGAGACTTGTTTCATCTTACAAAGAACCGATGTCTTTACGGAGATTCTTTTGAGTACCTCGGACGGGTTGATCATTCTCTGATTTTTAAAATGCCAGATCTACCCCCGGTGGTAATCGGTTCGGCGGTGATTCATGACATTTTAGATAATGAACCAGATGTGGCTACATTCCCATTTTTTGATAATCTACCTGGCATCTATGACAATGGTACCGTAGGAAAACCAAAGTACACGATGACGAGGCGCGTTAACTCGCACGGTATTGACTCCGTTAGGTTTGAGATAGAGTTACAGTATAATCCTTTATTCTATCAAGAACAGGCCAGGAAGCTTAAGAAAAAAATTTTACGGAAAATATGCCAAAAAGTTCCAAGCCTTAATAACGCGATGAAAGAAGGTCTTGTTAATATTGAACTGGTCTTCAGACCACCGGGTTTCTTATAGCAGGCTTACTAAAAGTGGCTCTTATGAGAGAATAATTTAGGGTTATCAAATAATTTACTCAGTATTCTTTAGGGGATGTGCTATGAATCGCAACGAGAACTTTACGTTTTACAATAGAGTTTCGAATGACGGAGCTGTTCTATACCGCCATAAGATGTTTACCTTTGCTATGCTCGATGGAGAGGCCGAACACCTAAGCAGTGTGCTACGAGAGCATAAAGTCACGGAACGATTGAAAATAGGAATACTCATAGGCAATACTCCGCTCTTTCTCTGTTCTTTGTTAGCAGTTGCGAAGCTGAAAGCTGCCGGTGTTTTATTGAGCACTTATTCCAAGAAATATGAGATCGAAAAGCACCTCTATGATACCGGAGTCCGGATACTTATAAGTGATAATAAATCAAGCGCCCTTATTCAAAGCCTATCATATCACAAAAACATCCTCTATAGCGCATCTGATCCTATTATAGGCGACATCGCTATATGGAGAATTGAACATCAGGGAGAAGATATTTTCGCTCAGGGGCATGGAGACAATTGGCTGGATAAGGAGTTTATTGTGCAATTTACATCCGGAGTGAGCGGAACATCAAAAATAGTAACCAGGAGTTATAACAATGTTATCGATGAAATAATCAATTTTTCCAATACTATCTCCCTTACAAAAGGTGATGTCTGTATCTGCCCTGCCCCGTTATTTCATGCCTATGGCTTGATTAATAGCTTTTTGGCGAGTTTTTACAGGGGAGCAAAATTAGTGCTTATGGATAAATTTGTTCCAAATGATTTAACAAATCTCATAAAGAGATACCGGCCGACAATATTTATCGGAGTGCCGTTTATGTATAACCTCCTGAATAAAGCTTTTTTGCCTGTTGGAGAAGATTTTTCTTCCCTTCGCCTTTCGTTTTCCGCCGGGGCAAAGCTTCCTAAAGAAACGGCGGAAAATTTCTATAAGAGATTCGGCGTCAGGATAAATCAACTATACGGCTCCACAGAGACAGGGGTAATGGCTTTAAATTTATATAATAATGGAACAATTGATTTCGATTCCGTTGGAAAACCGGTAGAGGGAAGGATCATAAAGATAGTGGATAATGACGGCCATGAACTGCCTCCTTACAAGAAGGGCGAGATAAAAATCAAAAGTCCCGGAACGACAAAGGGATACCTCAACATGCCGGAAATAAACAAAAGAGTATTCAGGGACGGATGCTTCTTCACCGGCGATGTGGGCTGGATGGATCCCAACAATAATCTGTATATAACGGGAAGAAAGAGTTCTTTTATCAATGTTGCAGGATTGAAGGTAGATCCCTCGGAAATTGAAAGCGTATTGCTGTCGAATTCTTCTATAAGAGAATGTGCGGTAGTGGGAGTCCCCGGAAAAAGTTGTGGTGAGATTATCAAAGCATACGTTACAGCGGAAGGTAAAGTGTCAATAAAAGAGCTTGCAAAATATTGCAGGGAGAGGCTGGCAGATTATAAAGTGCCTCGTGAAATAGAATTTATCGAAGAACTTCCCAAGAGTCCCACCGGAAAGATATTGAGGAAATACCTGATTGGAGAGGGGAAGGAATAATGAAAATAACTTTGAACAGAGAAGATATCGTCAACCAGTATCCACCGTTTAATGTAACTAACACGAAGGAAGTTGTAGATCTGTTTGCCAAGGAACAGATACATCTTTATGTTCATCTGCCATTCTGCAAAAAAAAGTGTGACTACTGTTATTACAAATCATTCGATACATTCTCGAATGAAATGGTGGAAGATTATCTCGCGGCTTTGAAGAGAGAAATAGATACCTATAGTCAAATGCCGGTTGTTCAGAGTAAAAGGATAAAATCATTATATTTCGGAGGGGGAACTCCGACGCTGCTGAGCTGCCAACAATTGGAGGAATTAGCAAAATATATATTTGAAAAGTTCGATTTTATCGATGATTTCGAGTTTTGCGTTGAAGCCAATCCCGATGAGCAATATCTGTCGCCTGAGAAACTGCATTTACTGAAACAGATGAACGTAAAGAGGATCAGTTTCGGCGTTCAAAATTTCAACAATGAGATACTGAGACTGAACGGCAGGGAAGTCACCGCCGAGACATTCTATAGGGTCTACGACAGGGCACGAAAAGCTCGCTTTGAAATAATCAATATTGATATCATGTCCGGCATGATCGGAGAAACCTGGGAAAACTGGAGAAATATCATAAGTAGACTGATCCAACTGGATCCCGAAAGCGTCGCATTCTATAAGATGAAACTCTACTACAACACAAAACTGTTCAAAAAGATAAAAAAAGGAGAGCAGGCTGGAAATCTCATGAGCAATAGCGAAGAGATGGCGATGATAGGGTATGCCTATGATAGGCTTCAGGATGAATGTGGGTATGCCGCCTCTAACTGTTTTAGCCTTGTAAGAGATATTGCCTTCGAACATGTGCATGCCAAGGGAATATTGCAGGGAGAAGATATGCTGGGATGCGGACTTGCAGCACATTCCTGTTTCAATAAGTTTCTTTACCAGAATACATGGGATATGAAAGAGTACCTTCAGGTTGCGAAGCGAGGAAGAATCCCCGTAAAGAGAGCGCATAGTATATCAGCGAAGGAAGAAATATCGTCCGCCATGGTATATGGGATAAGGGGCTTGTCAATCGACAGAAAACATTTTATCGATCGCTTCGGTGTTGATATGATGTTGCCGTATAGTTCAATAATCAACGAGTTGGTTAAGGAGGGTCTCTTGATTCTTGATGATAAGGCATTAAGAGTTCCGCGGAAATACTATATATTTGCCGATGATATCTGCAGGAGATTCTTTCTCCCCGGATATGAAACCATGATGCTTGCTCATCTGTCGAGAGGATAGGGGTCTCAGGATGGTGGTTATCGGTTATTCTGGATCGGCAAGAAACGACAAAAAAGACAAGGCAGGACTTTTAAAGAAGCTGAAGGGGCATACCAATTATTTTGACAGTTTCATGGTATTCGGCGAAGATGAAGAGGATATTCCGATTAACTATTTTCCTTTAAAAGGCCTGGGGCATGATTGTTCTGTTTCGCTCCTTGATAACGGGGAAATTGTGGCATCGGTTTCAGAGGAGAGATTTAACCGAAAGAAACATTCCCTCACTATTGATGAAAAGGTTCTCATGCCGAAACAATCCCTGAAATATTGCATGGAAAAGGCACGAAAGCAAAAGGGCGATATAGACTATATATGCTACTACCTCGACATGTCGGAGGAGGTGTTTGAAAAAAAAATTCAGATATTGTCGGCCCTTTTGCCAGAAAAGATTTGCGCAAGGGTTATACGGGCCAACGTATTGAGTTATGAGAGAGAATTTTGCCGGGAAAAAGCATATGAGCAGCTGGCAAGTTTTTCAGAATTTGAATGTGATAGGAGCAGAGTAAGATATATTCCCCACCATCTGGCTCATGCTGCGTCCGCATTCTATTCATCCGGGTTCGAAGAAAGCGGAATATTGACCCTTGACGGATGCGGGGAAAAGGACAGTTCGGTTTTTGCTCTGGGGAAAAAGAATAATATCGATTCGCTTGAAGAAGCAAGCATTCCGACCTCCCTGGGCATTCTATATATGGTCATAACTGTATTTCTCGGGTTTAAGCCCCTTAATGACGAATACAAGGTCATGGGGCTCGCATCGTATGGAAATCCCAAAACATACGAAAAGGCATTTGACAATTTAATAACAATGAACGATGATGGGAATTATGAAACAAAGGTATTGCTGAGAGAGGATCTCCGTGAATACTTGAAAGAGCTCTTCGGCTCTCCGAGGGAATATGATGGCGCGATTACCCAGCGGGAGATGGATATCGCCTCCTCTTTGCAGAAGAGACTGGAAGATTGCGTTCTCTACAAGCTCGAATGCTTGAAGAATTCATATGCCTTTGAAAATCTCTGCTTATCTGGCGGGGTAGCGCTAAATTGCCAGTTAAACGGGAAAATAGCAAAGTCTAAATTATTTAAGAGCATCTTTGTGTTTCCTGCCTCAGGTGATGATGGATGCAGCCTCGGTGCGGCTCAATATTTTTACCACCACTTTTTGGAAAAAAGACAAGAATATAAACGGCTTAAGACAGTCTATCTCGGACCGGAATATACCGAAGAGAAAATAAAAACCACACTCGCAAAGTATGAAAGATGGATAACATTCGAAAAGACGGCTAATATAGAGGATAAGACAGCCCAAATGTTAGCAGAGCAGAAGATTGTGGGATGGTTTCAGGGGAGAATGGAATTCGGACCGAGGGCATTGGGGAATAGAAGTATTCTCGGAGATCCGAGGAATCCGGAGATGAAGGATATTATAAATATAAAAGTAAAGCGGAGGGAAACTTTCAGACCTTTTGCTCCGGCTGTTACTTATGAGAGCGCTCGAAACTACTTCGGTATGGACGATCTGGATGAATCGGCGTTCATGCTGTTTACGGTCCCGGTGAGAGCTGAAATTCGGAAAATAATACCCTCTGTGACACACTGCGATGGGACAGCAAGGATACAGACGGTAAAGAGAGAAGATAACGAACGGTTTTGGAGACTTCTCAGCAGTTTTGGAGGACTGACCGGGGTTCCCGTTCTCTTAAACACCTCATTTAATGTAAAGGAAGAACCCGTAGTCTGTACGCCTGACGATGCAGTTAAGTGTTTTTTGAACACCCAAATTGACATTCTGGTAATAGGCGATTACATGATCAAAAAATTACCTAACGAGGAGGAGAGGCATGGAGAGACAAGCGATAAGGGAAGGCATCCTGGATATCTTAAGCTCAAAGGATCAGATGTCATTACAGATTGATGTATCGGAGATCCACGATGATACTTCACTGATCAACGACATAGCGCTG
This sequence comes from Nitrospirota bacterium, assembly GCA_016212685.1. Lineage (GTDB taxonomy): Bacteria > Nitrospirota > Thermodesulfovibrionia > Thermodesulfovibrionales > Dissulfurispiraceae > GWB2-47-37. The sequence goes on along the minus strand of JACREW010000276.1, from coordinate 380 downwards.
GATTCCATCCAGATACTCGAACTCATAGTGGCAATTGAGAATAGATTTAAGTTCAATATTAATACCGAAGAAATAAGCCTTGATATCTTTGACAGGTTTTCGAATCTTGTCGAGCACATAGAAGCAAAAATGAATAATCAGTGAGGGGTAGATAAAATGGATAAAGCAATCTTACGCGGTGTTCCCGTCAATCAGGGTGTAGTGACAGGGAAGGTGACGGTGTTGTCTAATTACAGCCATATCAATAATATGAATGAAGGCGACATACTCGTGATACCGAACAGCCATCCGGATTATGCATTAGGGGTTATGAAGGCCGGCGGCTTGATCTGCGAAGAAGGCGGGCGGCTGTCCCATATCTGTATTGTAGCCTTGGAAAT
>JACREW010000267.1 GCA_016212685.1 Nitrospirota bacterium | reverse complement strand
CATGCCGGTTCATGCCTGATACTCTGTATACTCCATTTTGTTTCACGCACTTCTGCACGTCGATAGGCACTTTCCCGTATCCCCCCGGGATATCGAGTACATATTTGGGTATAGATAATCCTGATATTTCGCCCCATAACGAGGAGACGACCTCGATCCCATGAGCGATAGAGTCCGAGAAGTGCGTTCCTCCTCTCACTTTATCATTGTGATGGAGGTAATAAGGTATACACCCTTCACACATCAGGCCGTCAAAAAGGGTTTGGAGAATCTCTGCGGAATCATTCACGCCTTTCAATAACACGGTCTGACTGACTGTTACAACGCCTATTTTCCTCAAGCGGACAAGTATGTTTTTACATTCGGGTGTGAGTTCCGCCGGATGATTGATATGCACGGAGAGAACTGTCGTGAGCGGCATATTTTCCAATAAGGCATATAGAGAACTATCAAAGCGTTGGGGGAAGACCACAGGCGCACGTGTATGTATTCTGATTTTTTTTACCGATGTATGTTTTATGGTGGTTGTAAACCATTTTTCGAGTTCATCGTCATTCGATACAAGCGGATCACCACCGCTGAGAATTACTTCATTTATCTCGGGGTGTTGAGACAAGTAGAGATATGCATCTTCGTGACGCGCTATATCTTCGGACATCCTAAAATTTTTTCGGAAGCAAAAACGGCAATATAGAAAGCATTCCCGTGCAGTTATTACCAGCAGGCGATTGGGATATCTATGTAACAATCCCGGTCTTTTCTGATGCCGTTTATCGCCAATCGGGTCGGAGAGTCCGTTGTCTTGGTCGATCACCTCATCTTCAGACGGTATGCATTGCATAGATATCGGGCAACCCGAATTGCCCTTATCGATCAAATCAAGATAACTCATAGGGATTTTTATCGGATACCTTTCTTCAATCCGTTTCGAGACGGAATACGACAGTTCGTCCAAATATCCCATTTCATACAATTGCTCAGACGTTGTAACGAACATCGGGGTCACCAGTCCTTTTTTCGCAAGGCGGCCTCTTGGCCTTTGTGTTCGGGAAAATATTCGCAAAACGGAAATAAAAGCACATCTCTAATATCGGTGGTATTTGTAAAAAACATCGCCAGACGATCCATGCCCATTGCTACGCCCGATGTTTCCGGAAAGTAGTTCAATGCCTCCAGAAAATCATCAGGAATTGCGGGGATATGCTGCTTCTTAAGCTTATTCATATAACGTATCGTCCTTTTAAACCGGTACTGCTGCTCTTCCGGGTCGTCCAATTCCGTAAACCCATCAGCGATCTCTATCCCAGCAATATAAAGTTCGAATCTATCTACGTAAGCGGGATTATTCCTGTTGCTTTTGGCCAGGAGGGAAAACTCGCAGTTATTCGGATAATTTATTACGAACACCGGTTTGCGCCAACCCAATGTGGGATCGATTTTTTGGACAAGGAGGTTTTCTATTAATTCTTCCCACGTATTATTTTCGCTGATGCCCTGTATATTCAATTTTTTTAATGCCTCATACAGTTCAGTCCTATTTTTGTTTGCAAGCACATCGATTCCTGTATGTCTGTAAATAAGCTCTTGAAAAGTAATTCGCGGCCACGGCGGTGTAAGGTCGAATTCCGTATCCTGATAAATCAACCCGGGCCCGGTCAAATCCAGAGACGTCTGGTAAATAAAGTTTTCTATAAAAATCATTTGCTCCTCGTACGTTGTATGTGTTTCATACCATTCAAGCCCCATGAATTCCGGATTGTGCCTATTGCTCAGATCACCGTTTCTAAAAAATTTCGATATCTGAAATATCTTCCCAAAGCCGGCTGACACGGCCATTTTCATCTTTATTTCGGGAGATGTAACGAGATATGTCCGATATTCGCCGCCTGTTTTATTTTTATAGTAAGTGACAAAGGGTTCAAAAAATGGCTCGAATTCCGTTGACTCGACCATGACCGGAGTGTCGAGTTCCAAAAAACCATTGGCCAAAAAGGTCTGGCGTATCCGGTTGATCATTTTCGATCTGAGAATAATCCTGCTTTTTAAGGATTGATCAACAATTGCCCTTTTCCAATTTGGAGGTGTTACCGAAGCATTTTTTTTATCGATCACGTTGTCCCTTCCAATAATCTCTTACATATAGGATTATAGCAGATATTTTCTCCGATGTTAACTGCACAGAGGGGGCAATTTCGGCGATTTTTAGGGTAATTTTGGATAGCTATCGCAATATCTCTAAATTTTTTTATTTAGGTCTGTGCTGCATAGTGGACGGCGGAACGCAGTGGGAGTTTCACTTTGATGCGCCTTGCCTTTCAAAACTTGATGATATTTAATAAATTGGCTATAATATAGCCAGAATGAGATACGAAATAATTTTGTCGCCGGAAACCGTTCAAGACTTGAAATTGATTGATGCTTACCAAAGGGTAAAAATAAAAGATTTGCTTGAGATTCATTTAAGACATGATCCGACCAAGAGAAGTAAGAGCAGAATAAAGAGATTGAGAGGCTTAAGGCATCCTCAATACAGGCTAAGGATAGATGACTTTCGTATATTTTATGATATAGAAGAAGACGGAGTTGAAATACTCGCAATAATCTTAAAATCAAAAGCCGCTGAATGGCTTAAAAAAGCAGGAGAAAGCATATGAAAAAGGCAGCGTTGTCGGAAGTTAAAGATGATCTTTCCAAATTTCTGCGATTAGCGGAAAAAGAGGAAGTTGTAATAACACGGCATGGGAAACCCGCCGGTGTTTTAATCGGATTTGAAGACGAAGAAGATTGGTTTGAATATCGGTTGGAGAATGACCCGCGATTTTTGAAAAGGATTGAACAGTCCCGCAGAAGCCTTAAATTAGGCAAAGGGATAAAAATAGAAAATATTTAGGGCATAACGAATCTCTCCTCGGGACGGGCAATATTGGCCGGTTTAAAGACCTGAGAGCCGTTGATTTTTATTTCAGCCCCAGCACGTCCTGCATGTCATATAATCCGGGCTTGCGGCCCGAAATCCAGAGCGCTGCCTTTAACGCCCCTCTTGCGAACGTGTCCCTGCTCGACGCTTTGTGGGTGATCTCTATGCGTTCTCCGAGGCCGTAAAAAAATACAGTATGCTCTCCTACGACATCTCCGCCTCTCAGCGTCTGTATGCCGATCTCCTTTTTTGTCCTTTCTCCGATTAATCCCTTCCTTGCATAAACCCCAACTTCATCGAAGTCTCTGTTAACAGCACCGGCGATTACCTGAGCCATCTTCATCGCAGTGCCGCTCGGAGCGTCTTTTTTCAGCCTGTGATGCGCTTCGACTATTTCGATATCGTAGTCGTCACCGAGCACCTTTGCGATATCCTGCAAAACTTTAAGAAGAAGATTTACGCCGACGCTCATATTGGGCGCAAGCACTACCGGGATGTCCTTGCACATGCCTGTTATGGATTCCATGTCTTCTTTGGAAAACCCGGTAGTTCCGATAACCATTGCCTTCTTTCTTTCGGCAGCCAATTTTAAATGCTGAAAGGTCGCGCTTATAGACGTAAAATCTATGATCACATCGCACGCATCGATAATATCTTCAAGCGTATCCGTAAGTTTTACCCCTGCATCGCCCATTCCCGCGATATGGCCTATATCTTTGCCTACGGCCTCATGCCCTTTTCTTTCGGCAGCGCCGACAAGCCTTAATGCGTGATAATCCTTTGAAAGGGCGGTAATCCTGTTTCCCATCCTTCCGGTCGCGCCTGTAACTATAATCTTTGTCATATAATCATTCCTCCTTTTTCTCTTCTTCTTCCTTTTCGTCCGGAATCTTATACTCTTCCGATGCCCATTTCCCGAGGTCTATGAGCTTGCACCGCTCGGAGCAAAAGGGTCTCCATGGATTTTCCTCCCATGTCGTCTTTTTCTTACACGCCGGACATGTAATCTGCATAATTATTCAGGCTATAGGCAATGGGCAATAGGTTATAGCTTGAAATTTTTTCTATCGCCTCATGCCTATGGCCTATCGCCTATTATAGTTATCTTATCTTTCAGCCCTTCGGTAACATGCATTTTACCATCTTTGGCGACTATAACTCCATCGAGCCCCAACCGGTTCAGGGTGTCCATACCTTTCTGCGTTCCTAAGATACATATGCCGGTTGCGAAGGCGTCTGTAAATGCGGCGTCCTTTGTTATTACCGTTACGCTCTGGCATTCATTGGCCGGATAACCTGTCTTCGGGTTCAGAAGATGATGATATTTTTTACCGTCTTTTATGAAGAACTTCTGGTAATCTCCGGATGTCGATATGGCCATATCAGAGAGACCGACGGTTGCCATAATTTCGTCTGAAAATCCCTTTTCACCCTCCCCCTTAACCCCACCCAACAAGGGAGGGGGAAGAATAGCAGTTCCCTCTCCCCTCGTGGGAGAGGGGTAGGGTGAGGGGGGATTCGGTCTCGGATTCTGTATTCCCACCTTCCATAAGCCGCCATCAGGCCTTATGCCGAAGGTTTTAATATCCCCGGCAACAGCGACAATACCTGAGTTTATCCCCAGTTTTTTCATGACTCCGACCGCCTTATCAGCCGCATATCCTTTTATAATGCCTCCTAAATCTATCTGTACTCCTTTTGTTTTGAGAAAGACCGTAGATTTTTCCTTATTCACAATTATATTTTTGTATCCCACAAGTTTAAGTTTTTCTTTAATTAATTTTTCATCAGGCAGCACTTTATTTTGGAAGTCCCATAGTCTGACCACAGGGCCGACTGTGATATCAAATGCACCTTCTGTTTTTTCTGATACATACAGCGCCTTATCTATTATTTCCAATGTCTCCGAAGATGCCTTTACAGGCTTATCGCCCGCGTATCTGTTAATCGCTGATATTTCGCTGTCATCGGAATAAAAGTTTAAAAGCTTTGCAAGCCTGTCCAGTTCGTTAAACGCCCTGTCAATTGCTGTTTTTGCCTTTTCCTCCGACTCAGAAGAAACAGTGATGGAGACGATTGTATACATGGAAGATCGGGATTCTTTATAAAGTTTTTCTTGTGTAGGGCTACAGGAAGAGAAGATAAACAAAAGACAATAGGCGATGGGCAATAGGCGATGGGCAATAACTGATTTAGAAGCATATGTCAGGCGCTGCGAAAAGACTTTAAACCCCGCACTTGTAAGGACATTTATCTTGTATCCGTCATCTACAACATTGGATGCTTGTTGGATTATGCGCTTATAATCTCTCATATACGCTTGAATCAACACTTTTTAAAGTCTTGGAGCAGTGCTTGACATATAAAATCAGCTCAATTTGTCTTTTGTCTTTTACCATTTGCCTATTGCCTAAATTATCTTCCTTGCCAAAAAATTCCCTGTATGCGATTCCTTGTTTTCCGCTACTTCCTCCGGTGTTCCGGTTGCAACGATTCTGCCTCCCTCGTCTCCGCCTTCGGGCCCCATGTCTATAATGTAGTCCGCGGACTTTATTATGTCGAGGTCATGTTCGATAACTATAACGCTGTTTCCCATATCGACAAGCCTGTTTATCACGTTCAAAAGCCTCTGTATGTCCACGAAGTGAAGGCCTGTTGTAGGCTCGTCGAGTATGTATAAAGTATTGCCTGTCGCTTTTTTGCCGAGCTCTTTAGAAAGCCTTAATCTCTGCGCCTCTCCTCCTGAAAGGGTTGTTGCGGGCTGTCCTAATTTTAAATAGCCCATTCCCATGTCTTCGAGAATATCGAGACGCTGTTTTAGGGGAGGAATGACGCTGAAGAATTCGAGGGCCTCGGATATGGTCATTTCAAGGACATCGGAAATATTGTTGTCTTTGTAACGTACATCGAGGGTTTCTTTATTGTATCTTTTTCCTTTACAAACATCGCAGGTAACATAAACATCGGGAAGAAAATGCATCTCTATTTTTTTGAGGCCGTCTCCCTGGCATGCCTCGCACCTGCCGCCCGATACATTGAAACTGAACCGAGACGCCTTGTATCCCCTCACCCTCGATTCGGGAAGTTGTGAGAAAAGGTCCCTGATAAAAGTGAAAATGCCGGTGTATGTAGCCGGGTTCGACCGCGGGGTCCTTCCCAGTGGAGACTGATCGATGCATATCACCTTATCGACCTTTTCCATGCCTTCTATCTTTTTATATTGCCCGGGAAGCAGGCTGCTTTTATATAAATACCTCGACAGCGCCTTGTAAAGAATTTCGAAGATCAACGTGCTCTTACCGGAGCCTGAAACCCCGGTCACGCATGCAAATACTCCAAGGGGGATGGATACAGTGATGTTTTTGAGGTTAAATTCGGACGCGCCTGCAATCCTTAAAAACTCCTTAGAGTTCCTTTTTTTTATGGATGCCGGTATGGCAAGCCGTCCGGTGAGGTATTTTCCGGTAATAGACGCGGTATCATTCATAATATCAGGAGGCGTGCCTGTCGATATTATCCATCCGCCGTTTTTGCCTGCGCCGGGCCCCATATCTATGACATGATCCGCTGTTCTTATAGTCTCTTCGTCATGCTCGACAATAATTATAGTATTGCCCGCGTCTCTTATCAGGGAAAGGCTTTTAAGAAGTTTCGCGCAATCCCTCGGATGCAGGCCGATGCTCGGCTCATCGAGGACGTAAAGCACACCTGTAAGGGAAGAGCCTATCTGCGTGGCGAGCCTTATCCTCTGCGCCTCTCCGCCCGAAAGGGTAAGTGAAGGCCTGTTGAGGGTTAAATATCCGAGCCCCACCTTGTCGAGAAAAGAGAGCCTGTCGTTTACCTCTTTAAGCACCCGCTTGGAGATTGTCGTCTCTCGCTCCGAAAGCCTCAGCCCGCCGACAAAATCCTCGGCATCTTTAACGGACATTTTTGAGAATTCCCCTATGCTTATGTCATTAAGCTTTATGTTTAACGCCTCTTTCCTCAACCTCATGCCGCCGCATGCCTTGCATGAAGCCATATGGGTCAACTCTTCTTCCGCGATTCCAAAGCCAGAACTCTGAAGCTCAAACGCATCGCTTATGCCTTCAAACCCTATGCCTTTACATCTGGGGCATGCGCCGTATTTGCTGTTAAAAGAAAACAGCATCGGCTCTATCTCAGGATAGCTGATGCCGCACTGAGGGCAGGCCAATGTCCTGCTGAACGGGATATCCCTGTCTTCGTCTATCAGGTTGATAACGACCGTATCCGCATGCCTGAGGGATGTATCTATCGCCTGCCTTATCTGGCGTTCTACTGAGTGCTTGATAATAAACCTGTCTATCACTATCTCTATGGTATGGCGCTGTTGTTTTTTTAAGGAAACGTCCTGCGTCAGATCCATCATTTTGCCGTCTATCCGCGCCCTTACAAATCCGTCCATCCTCATTTGCTGCAGCTCTTTTTTGTATTCTCCTTTTCTTTCCCTGACAATAGGGGCAAGGACCTGAACCCTTGTCCCTTCAGGTAACGAGAGGATGGCGCGTATTATATTATGTAAATCCTGCGTCGTAATGACCGAGCCGCACTGATAGCAGTAAGGGATGCCTATTCTCGTATAAAGCACCCGCATGTAGTCGTAGATCTCGGTAATAGTTCCTACTGTAGATCGGGGACTTCTCGATACGGTCTTCTGGTCTATGGCTATGGCAGGGGAGAGACCTTCGATATAATCTACTTCAGGCTTTTGCATCTGTTCGAGGAACTGCCGCGCATACGCGGAGAGGCTTTGCACGTATCTGCGCTGTCCTTCTGCATAGATGGTGTCCATTGCGAGGGATGATTTCCCCGAACCCGAGGGGCCTGTGATAACGGTAATGTTATCACGAGGGATGGTCACGTCGATGTTTTTGAGGTTATGCTCTCTTGCGCCCTTTATGACTATGTATTCCTGCATATCGAATTCTCTAATTGTCCGGTAACTTTTAATATAACTGAAATGAGGGGTTTCTTTCACTATCGAGAAGCTTAAGGGAAGTCCTACAGTTCTATCTCAAGCCCTTCATAGGCAACGGCATATTGCGGCATACCTGAAACGGTTGAATATTGCTCCTGAAGCTGCCGGTAAACGGCATCGAGGTCATCATCGCTGCGCAGCGGCTCGTGATGGGTGAAATAGAGAGATTTTGCCTCTGCTTTTTTTGCCATATCAATGCATGAGTCGAATGTTCCGTGCCCCCAGCCTTTTTTCATTGGAAATTCCTGCGTGGTATAAGCGGAGTCGGCAATTAGGACATCAACTCCGCGTATAAAATCAAGAAGTATAGTGTTTTTGTCGGCGATAAGAGATTCGTAATCCTCGTAGTAATCGTGGATGGGGTCATAGATATTGCAGAGCGGCTCGGTGTCGCCGGTAAAAAATACGGTTTTGCCGTTGCATTCGATCTTATAGCCGAAATTCAGGACCGGATGGTTCATCAGGATATTGGTTACTTTTGCCGAACCCATTTCGACGGTCTGTCTTTCGCGCAGCGTCGTATACTCGATGTCCGCCTTCAGTTCGGCCTCACGCACAGGGAAATAGCAGTATTCCATCTGTCTGCCGAGGATGTCTTTAATAGAGCGCTCATAAACAGGATCGAACGCGCCGTAAATGTGTATTTTGTTTTTAGGTATGAAAAACGGGATAAAGAAAGGCAGTCCCTGAATGTGATCCCAATGCGTGTGAGAAATAAAAACAGAGCAGGTTACCGGCAGGCGTTTCAGCAGGGTCTGCGCCAAACCGTGAATGCCCGTGCCCGCGTCAAGAACAATGAGATGCTCATCATCCGTTTCTACGGTTATGCAGGTAGTATTGCCCCCGTATCTTATTGTCCTGGGACCTGGAGAGGGTATAGAGCCGCGCACACCCCAGAACTTTATTTTCAAGAGATATCCCTCACAGGTTAATAAAGACCATCGCCTTGTCTATTTCTGCTTTCACATCGCCTAATGCTTCGACGATTACATTAATGTCCGTGCCGAACCGGTCGGTGATTTCGTCTGGAAGTCTTTCGACAAGATCGTTACCGCTATGTCCGATTTTAAGTTCCTTGCTGATCCGGTTTGCTGCAGAAACGGCATTGGTTACCGGAAGCCGGTTGCCTTCGTAACGGTGATGCCCCTTCAGGGCTTCCACAAGATTGGCCGGAAGCTGCCTTTTTCAGCTAAAAGCGAACCGACCTCGGTGTGGTTGATACTGAATATTTCACTTTCAGCTTCATAGAGAGGTATCCCCTTCTCTTTCGCTATAAGCAGGGCTTTGTGAAACTCGGTTGGCATGGAGTGCACGAATACGACTTTGCCGAAATCATGCAGAAGACCCGACAAAAAATAATCGAACGACTCCCTGCTTTGAATGTGCATCTTTTTTGTAAACAATTTGGCTATAGCTGCCGTAGAGAGGGAATGCATCAGGAAAGCATCCATATCGAAGCCCGCTTCGTTTTTTCTCGGCAGCATACCGATTGCTGCTGTGCTTAACGCCAGGTTTTTTACCGTATTGAGCCCTATGTAAACAACAGCATGGTTGACGGAAGTAATTTTCTGGGAAAGCCCGAAGTAGGCGGAATTCACCAGTTTGAGGATCTTCAGTATCAGTACCGGGTCGTGCTCGATGACCTCCACCAGTTCTTTAGGGTCCGAGTTTATATCGGATGTCAGTTCCAGCACCCGATGCACGCTGTGCGGGAAGGCAGGCATTCTTTCCACCATATTTACGATGTCCTGTCTTTTAATCGGCATTTTTCCCTTTCAGCTCAACGATACATTGTAACACAGTTTTCATTGCCGGAGGTTTTCTATTTCTCCGTCTCCAGCGCCTTCAGTTCCGCAATGACCTTTCCAATAGGCACTTCTGTTTCGATCCTGAGAGGCGTTCTTGACTCATCGTCTGAAAGCCATACAATTATGCTGCCCTTATTCTCAAAAAGGCCATCGGATTTGAGGATCGGTTTTACCACCACCGCATTTAACTCTTTTTCGTCTGACATTACTATTTTTTCTTTTCTCAAGACCTCTACTTCCGCCTGATAGAATTTATTGCTGTCGAAGATATTGATATAAACGGTATCCCCTACATCAAATTTCTGTGTCCGCAGATAATAAAAGCCGGATATTACATCCCACAGATTCGATGCGGCAATGTTGTGTTCGTCTTTTGTATTCTTAATGTGATTTATATGGATAACCTTTCGGTTGTTCGCGTCAAAAAACGTCTCTTTGTCGCTCCGTTTTCTTCCCTCCCGCTGCTTTATTTTGAAGAAAGACGGTATCCCGTTTGTAACCCGACTTTCGGCATAATCCTCCACTTTATAAAATGTAGAAATAAACGCTGAAGAATGAACCTGAGAGGTTATCTTTACATTTCCCTTGTCATTAACGGCCTCAAGCACCGCTTTGCCGACATAAACACCGAGCCAGTAAATATCGAAGTAGAGCTTCTCTTTTGAAAGATTTAATATGCGGATGCTTTCTTCCTGTTTCTTTTCAGGCTCTAAAGGCTTTACCGTCGGGGGCAGAGCGGCTGCCTGCTGTATTTCGCTTTTAGTCTCCTGCGCCTGCTTGTTATCAATAGGAGATTTCTTTAAAGCCTGTTCCGTCTTGCTGTCTTCCGCTGCAGGCGTGCCGGAAGGTTTTTCAACGAAGATATTATCCGGCACGGTAGGAGCAGGGGATTCCTCTGCCGGTTTGCTTAACCGTGGTCTTGACGGTTCGGATACGATCTTTGCGTGAAAAGGCTTTGGCGAAAAGAGATTTCCGAAGTCGAAAACGTTTATGCCTGTAAGTCCGGCTATTACAACAACATGCAGCAGAAAAGATAGGATTATCGCGTAGGCCAGCAGGGATAGGTTTTTCCCGACAGTCTTCATACGCATATTATACCCGAAAATAAGAAGCCTCCGGGGAAAATCCGGAGGCTTATAAAAATGTTGCTAACTCTTCCATGCCTCCCATTAAGCTAAGGGGAGGTTAGGTGGGGTTATGAAAGTTTAAAACAGTCCGCTGACCTTTCCTGTCGCGGTATCCACATCAACCCTTCTGAATGCAGGATTGGAGCTCGTTCCGGGCATGAGACTGATCGTCCCTGCACAGGGGCAGAGGAACTTTGCTCCGGAGTAAATCAGGATGTCCCTGATGGGCAGCGTCCAGCCCTTAGGCACTCCCTTTAGAGTCGGGTCGTGGGAAAGGCTTAGATGGGTCTTGACCATCATGGTGGCGAAGTCGGCGTATTTTGGATCGTCTTCCAGCATCTTGGCTTTAGCTTCAGCCTCGGGCAGCCATGAAACGCCGTCTGCGCCGTATACTTCTTTGGCGATCATCGCTACGCGATCGCGCAGCTTCATCTCTATAGGATATAGGTATTTGAAGTCGTTCTTGTCATTGCAGGCGTCTATGACAGCATCTGCCAGTTCCAGCGCTCCCTCTCCACCTTTAAGCCAGTGCTGGGATTCGGCGCAGCGTGCGCCTGCCGCTTCTGCAGCTTTTTTGATAACAGCCACTTCCGCGTCCGTATCGGTGTAAAAACGGTTGACGCAGACAACGGGGTTAATGCCTGACTTGCGGATAACGTTTATCATATGCACCATATTGGCGCAGCCTTTTTCTACCAGAGCGATATTCTCTTTTGTATATTCCTCTGGAAGAGCCTTGCCGGGCACGACCTTGGGGCCGCCTCCGTGCATTTTTAAGGCGCGGACGGTGGTGGTCAGCACCGATACATGGGGTTTCAGTCCGCTGAAGCGGCATTTGACATTCCAGAATTTTTCAAATCCGATATCTGCCGCAAAGCCGGACTCGGTAACATGGTAATCAAAGAGCTTCAGTCCGATCCTGTCGGCAATAATGGATGATTGTCCTATGGCTATATTCGCAAACGGCCCGGCATGAACAAAGCAGGGGTTATATTCGGCAGTGCACATCAGTGTGGGGTTAATGGTATTTCTCATAAACGCGGTCATTGCGTTGCCGACCTCAAGGTCTCCCGTAGTAACAGGTTTGCCGCTCTTGTCAAAGGCCACGGTTATGTTGTTCAGGCGCTGTTTGAGGTCCGCGAGGTCTTTGGCCACTGAAAGTATGGCCATGCACTCCGATCCGACGGCGATGCCGAACTTAGACTGCATCATGTAGCCGTCCTGCTTGCCGCCTATGCCGATGATGATATTGCGGAGACTCTGGGCGCAGAAGTCCATTATCCATCCCATCTCAACGCGGGTGGGGTCAATATCAAAACGCCTCATCTTGGTGAGCCTCTCAAGCTGCTCGTCGTTGTAATTGCGCTCGTGCTGCATCCTTGCGGTCAATGCTACCATAGCCAGGTTATGGGCATTCATGATGTCGTTGATGTCTCCGGTGAGCCCCAATGAAAATTCGGTCATTGGAATCAGCAGGGAGTTGCCGCCGCCGGCTGCCGTACCTTTCACGTTCATTGTGGGACCGCCTGAAGGCTGGCGCAGAGCCCCTCCGACGTTCACGCCGCGCTTGCCGAGGCCTTCCATCAGAGCGCAAGAGGTGGTGCTTTTGCCTTCGCCCTATGGGGTAGGGGTGATGGCCGTCACCTATATATATTTGCCATCCGGTTTGTCCTTAAGGCGATTTATGACTTTTAGAAAGTCAACTTTAGCGAGGCGTCCCATGGGGAGCATTTCGTCCTTTTGCAATCCCAACTTCTCGATCCACTCTTCCGGGGTGGGCATATTCTTTTCCGCTTCTTCCGAGATCTGCCAGTCAGCTAACTTCGTTGCATCAAACGGCATAAAATACCTCCTCCTTAAAATTTAATTTAGGCTATAGGCGACAGTTAATAGATTTTCTGCGGCCTTTGGTTAATAATTAACGAGCATGTTGAGAAACTTTTCATTCATCCGCCTGAGGTTTCTGCTCAGGACGAAAGCTAATTTCTTCAGGATAATATTCGCGAGCAGCAGGTCTTCGTTTTCTATCCTTTCGAATTCTTCCTTTGAGAGGAGAAAGACGGTGGTATCCTCGATAGCCGTGGCATCGGCCTCATGTTTTCTGTTTTCGAGTATCGAGAGCTCTCCGCAGAAATGTCCGGCGCCCAATATTGTGAGAGTCTGTTTCCAGCCGTCGGGTGTAGTCTTAGATATCTCGAGTTTTCCGGAGTGAATAAGGTATATCCCCTTAGCGTCTTCTTTTTCTTTAAAAGCGTAATCCCCTTTTTTCAACGAAAGAATCTGCATCTTCTCCGAAATCTTTTCGAGATGTTGTTTCTCTATATCCTCAAGAAGAATCTGTTTCTTTAAATCTGCGATATTAACCATATAACTTCTCCTCCGGTATTTCTATTTCTCGATCTTAGCCGCGCATACCTTGAATTCAGGCGTTTTTGCATGTTTATCGAGCGCCTTGTCGTTTGTAAGCATATTCGCGGCAGCTTCGCTGTAATGCATAGGAATAAAAATTATACCCTTAGACGCCTTCTTTGTAACCCGCGCCTTTATCTTTATGTTGCCGCGTCTGGATATGACTTTTACCATATCCCCGTCTTTAATATCAAGTCCTTTTGCGTCCGAAGGGCTGATCTCCACATACGGTTCACCGGCATGCGTCTCTATAGGTTTGACCCTCCTCGTCATGGATCCCGAGTGATACTGAAAGAGATTCCGGCCGGTAGTCAATATGAACGGATAGTCGCTGTCCGTAATCTCCGCAGGAGGGGCGTACGCAGTGGGTGTGAAATGAACCTTCCCTCTCGGGAACCCGCCTTTATAAAGATACGTCGTGCCGGGATGGTCTTTTGTAGGGCATGGCCAGTGACTACCGTGTTTTTCTATCCTGACGTCCGTTATT